>JBJTPA010000077.1:0-6613 GCA_046074885.1 Planctomycetaceae bacterium | reverse complement strand
TCAGGCCGGGCCAGCACGTCATCGAGCCCACGCGCGGCAACACGGGCATCGCGCTGGCCTTCGTCTGCGCGGCGAAGGGCTACCCGCTCACCCTCCTCATGCCCGAGTCGATGTCGCTCGAGCGGCGGCAACTGCTCAAGGGTCTCGGCGCGGAACTCGTGCTCACTCCGGCGGCGGAGGGCATGCGCGGGGCCATCGCCCGCGCCGAGGAGATGGCGAAGGACCCGAAGTACTACATGCCGCAGCAGTTCAAGAACCCGGCCAACCCCGCGATCCACGTCACGACGACTGGCCCCGAGATCTGGGACGACACCGACGGGACCGTGGACGTGTTCGTCGCCGGCGTGGGCACCGGAGGCACCATCACCGGCGTATCGCGTTACTTCAAGGACACCCGCGGGCGGAAGATCCACTCCGTGGCCGTCGAGCCGGCCGACAGCCCCGTGCTCTCGGGCGGCAAGCCGGGCCCGCACAAGATCCAGGGCATCGGCGCGGGGTTCGTGCCCGACGTCCTCGACCGCACGCTCGTGGACGAGGTGCTCACCGTGACCAACGACGAGGCCTTCGCCACGGCCCGACGCCTGGCGAGGGAGGAGGGAATCCTCGCGGGCATCAGCTGTGGCGCGGCGATGCACGCGGCCCTCCGCGTGGCCGCCCGCCCCGGGTCGGCCGGGAAGACGATCGTCGTCGTCCTCCCCGACTCCGGCGAGCGCTACATCTCCACCGGCATCTACGAGACATGACGTCGCACGTCGCGACGACGGACGAGCGGAGGGATCGGGGCGAGGATGACGAGCCTTGGGCCGCGGCGGCCCTCAGCGAGTCAACTCGCACCGTCCCGCAGCGGACCATCCCGACCGAGGAACCCACACGATGAGCGACAGCCTCCTCCAGCGCAGCGTGACGACCGCCGTGGCCCGCAACCTGGCCACGACGACCAAGACGCGGCCGATGATGATGTCGATCACGCCGCGGCACCTGCTGCGGCTCCTGCCGTGGGTGCAGGTCGAGGGGGGCACCTACCGCGTCAACCGCACGAAGGTCGAGCTCTCGAAGGCGGAGCGGATCGAGATCACGGCCGGCCTCGGCTTCGCCGCCGACGAGCTCCGCAGCGTGCCGCTGTTCTCGCAGCTGCCGGAGTCGCTCCTCGAGCGGATGCAGAACCGATTCCGCACCGAGGAGGTGCCGCTCGGCAGCGACCTGCTCATCGAGGGACAGGACCGCAGCACCTTCTTCGTCATCGCGCAGGGACAGGTGGAGATCCTCTCGAAGGGCCTCCACGGTCGCGACCTGCGGGCCGCCCTGCTCACCGAGGGCGAGTTCTTCGGCGAGGTGGACCTCGTCTCCGACAAGCCGTCCGACATCACCGTCCGCACGATCACGCCCTGCGTGCTGCTCACGCTGTCGCGGAAGGATCTCGATGCCATCCTCGACGAGATGCCGACGCTGCGGGCCGACTTCCAGAAGGCGATCGCCGAACACCTCGAGCTGCGGTCCACCGTCAACCGCTACGGCGAGCGGAACATCGACCTCGTGTCGGGCTTCGCCGAGAACGTGGAGATCCCCGAGACGTTCGTCGATTACGCCGCGAGCCCGCGGGAATATTCGCTCTCCGCGATCCAGACCGTGGTCCGCGTCCACACCCGGGTCTCCGACCTCTACAACGGCCCCCACGACCAGCTCGAGGAGCAGATCCGGCTCACGATCGAGGGGATCAAGGAGCGGCAGGAGTGGGAGCTCGTCAACGGCCAGAAGTTCGGCCTCCTGCACTCGGTCGATCCAGCGATGCGGATCTCCACCCGCTACGGGGCGCCGACGCCCGACGACCTCGACGAGCTGCTCGCGCTCGTCTGGAAGAAGCCCGCATTCTTCCTCGCCCACCCGAAGGCGATCGCCGCCTTCGAGCGGGAGTGCACGCGGCGGGGCGTGCCGCCGGTGACGGCGAGCCTCCACGGCACGAGCGTGATCACCTGGCGGGGCGTGCCGCTCGTGCCCTGCGACAAGCTCGAGGTTCGCAGCCGCTACGGATCGAGCCAGTCCTTCGGCACGACGAGCATCGTGCTCGTCCGCGTGGGCGAGGCCGACCAGGGCGTGGTGGGGCTGCACCAGACCGGCATCCCGGGCGAGATCATGCCCAGCCTGTCGGCCAGGCTCATGGGGCTGGACAGCCTCGGCGTCGCCTCCTACCTGCTGACGAACTACTTCTCGCTCGCGGTGCTCACCGACGACGCGGTCGGCGTGCTCGAGAACGTCGAGGTGGGCTACTACCACGACTACCGGATCGCCGACCGTCGGGCCTTCGGCGACGGCGCCGGCATCTGACGTGGCGGCCGCCCCGGAGTTACAGACGCATGAACGCGATCGACGTGCCGGCCGTGGATGACGTGCCCGCGGGCCCGGCGCCCCACGACGTGACCGACGACCGCGTCGCCGGCATCGCCGTGCACCTGCTTCGCGACGCCGCGGCCGCGGCGGGCGGCCCCGTGCCGCAGGTGCATCACGGATCGACTCCCGCTCGTTCGCCTCTCCCTCCGGGAGAGGCCGGCCGCAGGCCGGGTGAGGGTGCTGGATATGCCGCCCGGATTCCCGGCACCCTCACCCCGACCCCTCTCCCCGAGGGAGAGGGGCTGAGGACGGTCGCCGCGCATGGCGATGCCGGTACGGTCCCCGCCGACCCCGCGGCCGTCGACGTCGGCGCCATCCGCTCGTTCGTGGCGCGGATCCGCGGACTCGACCACCTGCAGCTGCCCCCGGTCCTGTCCCGGCCGCGGGCCGCGACACCCGCGGCCACCTCCCCCACCGGATCGTTCGACGTGGACGCGGTCCGCCGCGACGTTCCCATTCTCGCGGAGCGGGTGCACGGTCGGCCGCTGGCCTGGCTCGACAACGCCGCCACCACGCAGAAGCCGCAGGCCGTGATCGACGCGCTCGCGGCCTTCTACGCCCACGACAACTCGAACATCAATCGCGGCGCCCACGCCCTGGCGGCCCGGGCCACCGACGCCTACGAGCGGGCCCGCCGCGTCGTCGCCGAGTTCCTCGGCGCGTCGTCGCCCGACGACGTCGTCTTCGTCCGCGGCTGCACCGAGGGGGTGAACCTCGTGGCGAACGTCCTCGCACCGGGGCTCGCCCGCGGCGACGAGATCGTGCTGCCCGAGCTCGAGCACCACGCCAACATCGTCCCCTGGCAGATGGTCGCCGAGCGGACGGGCGCCGTGATCCGCATGGCCCCGATCGACGACCGGGGCGAGGTGATCCTCGAGGCCTACGAGCGGCTCCTCGGGCCCCGGACGCGGATCGTGGCCATGTCGCACGCGAGCAACTCGCTGGGCACGATCCTGCCCGTCGAGATCATGACGGCCATGGCCAAGGCCCGCGGCGCCCGGGTGCTCGTGGACGGGGCCCAGAGCGTGTCCCACTTTCCCGTGGACGTCCGCCGGATCGGCTGCGACTTCTACGTCTTCTCCGGCCACAAGATCTTCGGGCCCACGGGCATCGGCGCGGTGGTCATGTCGCCCGCGATCCGCGACTCGCTGCCGCCCTGGCAGGGGGGCGGCAACATGATCCGCGACGTCACGTTCGCCCGCACGACCTACGCCGATCCGCCGGCCCTCTTCGAGGCCGGCACGCCGAACATCGCCGACGCCATCGGCCTCGGTGCCGCGCTCGACTACGTCACGGCCATCGGCCGCGAGCGGATCGCGGCCTACGAGCACGGCCTGCTCGAGCACGCGACCGCCCGCCTGGCCGCGATCCCCGGCCTGCGGCTCGTGGGCACGGCCCGGGAGAAGGTGGGCGTGCTGTCGTTCGTGATCCCGGGCCTCGACCCGCTCGACATCGGCCGGGCGCTCGACCGCGAGGGCATCGCGGTGCGGGCGGGCCACCACTGCGCGCAGCCGTCGCTGCGGCACTTCGGACTCGAGGCCACGGTTCGCCCGTCGCTCGCCTTCTACAACACCACCGCCGAGATCGACCGCCTCGCCGACGTCGTGGGCCGCCTCGCCCGCTGAAACACAGGCAACTCCCGGATCGGACCGCCCGGGATCCACGGCTGGGCGGGGCGTGCAAACTGGCAGGCCCGGGACTGGACAGGCCGCCCGGCCCGGCAATACTTTTGCAGGGTCCGCACGGGCCTCACACGCACACCGCCGGCGATTCTGGACGCCGGCGACGACACCACCGACTCCGCACCGACCACGGGGCGGGTCCAGGGAGGAGTCCGGTCATGCGCATGAATGGATCATCCAGAACCCGCACCCACGTCGGCTGGGAGGACGTCGTCGCGTCCGCCCTGAGTTGGGTGACGTCCATCGCCACCGTCGCCGCGCTCGCGGCGGTCGGCTGGTACGGGCATGCCACCCACTGGACCTTCGGAGTCGGCGGCGGGAACCACGGTGATCACGGCGGACGCCCCCCCGCCGCTGCCACCGCAACCGTCGCAGGTGACGTCACGCCGGCGGACGCCGGCCCCGTGATCCGTTTCGAATCCCGCGCGGCGCTCGATCGCTCCGGCATCGAGCTCGTCCCGGTCCGGAAGCGCGCGGTCGTCAGCGAACTGGTCGCACCGGGCGTCGTCGCCTACGACGAGCGACGCATCGCCCAGCTCTCGACGCGTCTGGCGGGCAGCGTGTGGCGGGTCGAACGGCACCTCGGAGACCAGGTCCGCAAGGGCGACGTTCTGCTCGTGATCGAGAGCCGGGACGTAGGCGACCTGAAGGCCGAGTTCCTCAACGCCCTGGTGGCCTTCGAGACGCGGCGCGAGCAGTTGGCGATCCTCGAGGAGCTGAAGACCGCCATCATGGGCCGGCAGGTCCGCGAGGCCCGTGCCGCGCTCCGCGAGGCACGCAACCATCTCACGAACGCCGAGCAGGCGCTCGTCAACCTCGGGTTCGAGATCTCGGCGGCCGAGTACGATGCGCTCGACGACGCGGAACGGGCGAACCGCATCCGCGTCCTCGGCCTGCCGCCGGGGATGGTCGCCGGGCTCGACGCCGACCGGCTGACCTCGAACCTGCTGCCGTTGTACGCCCCCTTCACCGGCGTCGTCGTCGGCCGGGAGGCGGTCGTGGGCGAGGTCGTCGAGCCGTCGAAGCCCATCTTCGAGGTCGCGGACGTCTCGACGATGCTCCTCGTGCTCAACGTGAGCAAGGAGGATGCGGCGGCTGTCGCGATCGGCCAGCCGGTGCGCTTCCGGCCGGATGGCTCCGACGCCGAGTTCGCCAGCCGGATCACCTGGATCAGCACCGAGGTCGACGAGTCGACCCGCACGCTCCAGGTGCGGGCCGAGGTGGCCGCCGTGCATCCGAGGGCCGCGGAGGACGCGCCGGCCGTGCTCAGGGCCAACACGTTCGGCACCGGTCGGATCGAGATCGGCCGGCGTGACACGGCCGTGCTGGTGCCGAAGGACAGCGTGCAGTGGGACGGCAGACGCTGGGTCGTGTTCGTGCCGCGCGGCGAGACGGCGTTCGAACCGCGACCCGTGGAGCCCGGGGTGCACGACGACGGCTACCTCGAGGTCTGCGGCCCCGTCACGTCCGACCCCGGCTTCACGCAGGTGGTCGGCGGGGGCAGCCACGTGCTGAAGAGCCAGATCCTGCTCGATCGCATGGACGCGGAAGAGCTGTGATGATCGCGAAAACAGCCATGCACGGCCTGTTTTCGCTGTCGTCGGCGGAGGGAAGGCCGAGGCTTCCCTCGCCGACGGCCGCCGCCTCGTGCGGCGGGATGATCTCGAAAACACGCCTTCATCACCCGATGTCACCGCGCCGCGGGGCCGCCTGATGCTCGAAGCCGTCATCGCCTGGTCGTTGTCGCACCGCCTCGCCGTGCTCGCGGCGGCCGCCGGGCTGTGCCTCGCCGGCTGGGTGGCCGTCAGCCGCCTCGTCGTCGATGCCTTCCCCGACACCACGCCGGTCCAGGTGCAGATCAACACCGTCGCCCCCGGCATGGTGGCCGAGGAGATCGAGCGGCAGATCACCTTCCCCGTCGAGCTCGCGATGGGCGGCATGCCGGGACTGGAGGAGCTGCGCAGCGCCAGCATGTTCGGCCTCTCGGTCGTGATCGTCACGTTTCGCGACGGCACCGACGTCTATTTCGCCCGGCAGCTCATCAACGAGCGGCTCTCGACGGTGAGCGTGCCGCCGGGCGTCGAGCGGCCCGAGATGGGCCCGGTGTCGACCGGCCTCGGGGAGGTGTTCCACTACCTGCTCGTGCCGAAGGGCATGGGCCTCACCGACGTCAAGACGCTCCAGGAGTGGACGCTCAAGCCGGCGCTCCGCGCCGTCCAGGGCACGGCCGAGGTCAACGCCTGGGGAGGCCTCAACAAGCAGTACCAGATCCGGGTCGATCCCGCGCTGCTCCGCAAGTACGACCTGGCCTTCGACCAGGTCGTCGAGGCCGTGCCGCGCAACAACTTCAACGTCGGCGGCGGCTCGATCGAGCGGGCGGGCGACGCGGTGCTGGTCTACGGCGTGGGCCGCACGGTCGACGTCGAGCAGATCGGCCGCATCGTGATCGCCTCGAATGTCTCTTGTGGGGCTTGCAAGATTCCAGTATTGAAGCGTGGTCTTGGCTTCTTATTGGCAGGTTGGTCCGCGACGGGCGTCTCGTCCAG
>JBJTPA010000076.1:0-5483 GCA_046074885.1 Planctomycetaceae bacterium | reverse complement strand
CCTCGCGACCGGAATCCGGGCAGACCCAGTTGCGAGGCAACTGGGCTACGGCTGGCAACCGGGCTATGGGTGGCAATCGGGCTGCGCGCTGGCAACCTGGGCTACGGGTGTGCGAGGACGATCCGCACATCGCAGACGTTCGTGCCCGTGGGGCCCGTGACGACGAGGCCGCCCGCGGCGGCGAGGAGCGGATGCGCGTCGCGGCGGGCCCTGGCCCCGGCGACGTCGAGACCCGCGGCCGCCGCGGCGACGGCGGCGTCGATGAAGCCGCCCGCCGCGGCGGTCGGGCCGTCCTCGCCGTCGGTGCCGAGGCTCTCGAGGAGCAACTCCGCGGGCCAGCCGCCACGGGCTCGCGTTGCCTCGAGCGCGGCGACCACCGTCTGCTGGTTGCGGCCTCCGACGCCATGGTCGCCGGGGAGCGTCACCGTCGACTCGCCCCCCTCGACGACCGCGCGGGGCCGCCCGTCGACACGCGACGCCGTGACGAGCGCGAGGCCCTCGCCGGCGAGTCTGCGGCCGACGTCGTCGGCCGACGCCTGCGTGGGCGAGCCCGGCGCGGCGTGCCGCACGAGCACTTCGTAGCCGATCTGCCGCGCGGTCTCCGCCACCGCATCGACGGCGGTGGCGTTCGAGCCCACGAGGAGGTGCCGCACGACGCAGCCGGCGGGCGTCGTCCACGCGCCCGGCGGATCGGTGGAGTCGCCCGGCATGCACGGCCCCGACGCGATCACCTCGAGATCGTCGCCGACCACGTCGGAGAGCACGAGCGCGAGCAGCCGGCCGGCCCGGCACGCCCGCGCGAGGCCGCCCCCCTTCACCGCGCTCAACCCGCGGCGGGACGCGTTGAGCGCGGCGATGTCGGCTCCGGCCGCCGTGAGCCTTCGCGTGAGCGCGATCATGTCGGCGAGGCCGACTCCCTGCCGCGTCGCCTCCAGCAGCGCCGAGCCGCCGCCGCTGAGGACGGCGATCACGAGGTCGCGCGGCCCGACCGCGCCGACGATCGCGAGCATCTCCCGCGTGGCCCGCTCTACGGCCGCCGTCGGCAGGTTGTCGCCGAGGGGCCTGGTCTCGCGGACATCGATCGCCGCCAGCGGCCGCGCCGAGCCCGCCGGCACGCTCACGAGCCCCATCACACGGTGCCGTGCGAGTCTTTCCTCCCCGAGCGCGCGCTCCACGCCCGCCGCCATGCCCGCGGCCGCCTTGCCTCCCCCGACGACGACGACCCGCTCGATGCCGGCGAGATCGAAGGCGTCCCGGCCGGCCAGCCCCCGCACCACCAGGTTCGCGGGATCGCACGCGGCGATGGCGGCAGCGCGGATCGCGGCGGCGTCGGCGCGGAGCCGCGCGGGGTCGGCCATCACTCCCCCGGTTCCGCGGGAAACTTCTTGGGGTCGAACCGCGTGAGGTCGATGCCGCCGCGGCCCTCCTCCTCGAGGAGCCGGACCCGCATCTCGATCCGCTCGAGACGCCGCGCGAGCAGCGCCGGCGTCTCCTCGGGCGCCGCCGGCCGCGGCGGCCGAGGCACGGCGGGGTAGCCGAGCTGTCGCTGCAGGGCCGCGAAGAAGAAGAGCGGGTCCTTGCCGCGGTTAGCCCGCGCGATCCGCCCCTCCTTCTCGCCGAACAGGATCGCCCGGTCGGGCGCCGGCGGCTCGCGGCCGGCGAGCAGGGCGTCTCGCTTCTCGAGCCGCCAGTACTCCGGGCTGCGGACGGCGACCAGGTCGGCGAGATCGACGAGGCCCACCTGGCGCGAGACCGTGGCGATCCACTCCCGCCAGTCGGCGTCGAAGAGCGGGTCGGCGGCGACGGCGGCCAGTCCGCGGTCGTAGTCGAGGCGGTTCCGCGACAGGCACTCGAAGCGGTAGAGGAACAGGCCCTGCGGCGAGGCGGCCTCGGCGCGGTAGGCCGCCTCGCGCTCGAGGATCGCCAGCGCCGTCCGCAGGTCGAACCGGCCCCCCTCCTCCTCGGCCGCCGCGACCACGAAGGTCTGGAACGGCGTGAAGTAGTGTGGGATGCGGGCCATCGCCGTGGCGAGCGTGCCCACGAGCTTCAGTTCGCCGACGAGGTAGTCCACCGCCATCGGGAGCTTCGTCGTCGCCAGGATCTCCTGGCCGATGGCAGCGAGCGCTTCCTGCGCGGCCACGCCGCCGGTGACCCGCTCCGCGAGCACCCGGAAGAGGTGGGCCTGCTCGATGTATTCCTCACGGTCGAGCATCGGTCGCACCGGTCGGGACGGACGTGACGCGGCCGGCTTCCGGACGGCGGGGCGGCCGCGGCCTGTGGCATCCTATAATTCCCGGGGCATGGCCGCATGCCGTGCCGCCCGCCCGCAGGGACCCCCCCGATGCCGACACGCTTCTCCACGATCGACGCCGCCGTCGCCGCCGTCCGCCGCGGCGAGGTCGTGATCGTGGTCGACGCCGAGGATCGCGAGAACGAGGGGGACTTCGTCTGCGCCGCCGACCGGGCCACGCCCGAGGTCGTGAACTTCATGATCACGCACGGCCGCGGGCAGGTCTGCATGTCGATCCTGCCCGACGTGGCCCGGCGGCTCGACCTGCCGCCGATGGTGCAGGCCAACTCGACGCCGCTGGGCACGGCGTTCACCGTGCCGGTGGACCACCGCTCCGCGCGGACCGGCATCACGGCGGCCGAGCGGGCCGCGGCGATCGCCGCGATCCTCGATCCCGCGAGCCGCCCCGCCGACTTCGTGCGGCCGGGCCACCTCTTTCCCCTCGTCGCCAAGGAAGGGGGCGTGCTCCGCCGCGCCGGCCACACCGAGGCGGCGATGGACCTCGCGCGGCTCGCGGGCTCGCCGCCGGCGGGCGTGCTCTGCGAGATCCTCGACGAGGCCGGCAACCGCGCCGACCGCGCGGGGCTCTTCGCGCTGGCGAGCGCGCACGGCCTCGAGATCATCTCCATCGAGCAGCTCATTCGCCACCGGCGGACCAGCGAAAAGCTGGTCGAGCGGATCGCCGAGGCCGATCTGCCGACGAAGTGGGGCCGCTTCCGCGTCATGGCCTACGGCGTCAGGTACGAGAGCCAGCAGCCGATCGTGCTCGTGATGGGCGACGTGGCGAGCCTGGCCGCGCCGCTCGTGCGGCTCCACTCGTCGTGCTTCACCGGCGACCTGCTCGACAGCCTGCGCTGCGACTGCGGCGACCAGCTCCACCTCGCCCTCGACATGATCGGCCGCGAGGGGGCCGGCGTGCTCGTCTACCTGCCGCAGGAGGGCCGCGGCATCGGCCTCGTCGAGAAGATCAAGGCCTACGCCCTGCAGGACCGGGGGCTGGACACGGTGGAGGCCAACCTGGCGCTCGGCTTCAAGGCCGACTCCCGTGACTACGGCGTCGGCATCCAACTGCTCAAGGACCTGGGCCTCCGGCGGGTGCGGCTGCTCACGAACAACCCCAAGAAGACCGACGCCTTCATCTACGGCGGCTTCGACCTCGAGGTCGTGGACCAGGTGCCGATCCTGCCGCCGGTGCACGAGTTCAACGAGCGGTATCTTGCCACGAAGCGCGAGAAGCTCGGCCACCGCTTCCCGGAGTGACGGGGCCCAAGCGGCGGTTCCCGGCATCGATCCCCGAGCGACCAGGAGGGCGGCATGCGTGCAGCGACGTTCGCCCGGCCGCGTCCGGCGGCGCTCGGGCCCGTGGCCCTGGCGGCGGCGCTCGCGCTGGCGACGGGCTGCCGCCGCGCGGCGACCACGCCGGTGCTGCCGCCGGCCGAGCCGACGGCCGGCACGACCCCCGTCGCGCCGCAGGAGCCGGACGCGGTCACGCCGCCCTCCACGCGGGCGGCGCTCGAGCGGCTCGCGAACTGGATCGACCGGCCGGTGCGCGACGCCCTCGCGCTCGAGCGGGAGCGGGAGGCCCGCGAACCGCCCCCCTGCACCGTGGACGAGGCGTTCGCGAGTGACGACGATTCGCCCGCCGCGAACGCCCGCATCGTGGCCGCCCTGTTCCGCCCCGCCGCGGCCCCTGCGGCACTGGCGGGCGGGCGGGCGAACCGCCACCTCGTCGCCGACGTCGCGAGCCTCAATCCACTCCGCGCCGAGACGGCGGGCGAGTTCGATGTCGCGGGCCTGACAGGCCTGACGCTCTTCGGGTTCGACCGCGACCTCGAGACCTTCGCGAACGCCGACGCGGTGCGGCGTTGGCGATCGAGCGCCGACGGCCTCGTGGACGTGGTCGAGCTCCGCGACGACCTCGCATGGAGCGACGGCGCGCCGGTCACCGCCCACGACGTGGCCTTCACGTGGCGGCTCGCCGCGGACCCCCGGGTGCCCGCCCGCGCTTTCCGCGACGGTGCGCGGAGGCTTCGGGACGTCCGCGCCTACGACGACCGCACGGTCGCCTTCTTCCACGAGTCACCGCCGGCGAACGCCCGCGATCTCGACTTTCCCCTGCTGCCGCGGCACGTCTACGCGAGCACCTGGGAGGCCGACCCGTCGCTGGCCTCGAGCGCGGCGCACGCGGCGCTCGAGCGCCGCCCGGTGACAGGCGGCCCCTACGAGGTGGCGGCCCGGACCCCCGCCCGCGAGATCGTGCTCCGCCGCCGCCCGGCCTGGGCCACCGTCCGCGGCCGCACGGTCCGCGCCGCGCCGCCGTTCGCGGAGATCCGCTTCCGCGTCGTCGAGGAGCCGTCCGCGGCGCTCGAGGCGGTGGCGGCCGGCGGGCTCGACGAGGCCGTGCTCGCGCCGGACCAGTGGCCCCAGGCCGGAAGCGGGATCCTCGCGGGCCGGGCCGTGAGGGTGCGGACGCCGGAATGGCGGAGCCTCCAGTTCGCTTGGAACCTCGACACGCCATGGTTCGAGGACCGTCGCGTGCGGCGGGCGATGGGCTGGGCCTTTGACCACGCCAGGCTGCTCGACGCGCTGTGCCACGGCCTGGCCGAGGCCGGCGGCGGCTTCCCGCCCCACTCGCGGCCGAGCGCCGCCCGGCGGGTCGAGCCCCGCCGCCAGGATCTCGACAAGGCCGAGGCGCTCCTCGACGAGAGCGGCTGGGTCGATCACGACGGTGACGGCGTGCGCGACCGCGAGATCGACGGCCGGCGGGTGCCGTTCGAGTTCACGGTGGTCTGCGACCGCCACCCCTGCGACGTGGCGACGTGCGCGCTGCTGCGGGAGTGTCTGGCGCGGGTCGGGGTGACGTGCGTCGTCCGGGCGGTGGAATCCGCCGCGCTCCACGACGAGCTGCGGGCCGGCCGCTGCGACGCGTGCCTCGTCACCTGGGGAGCGGCCGCCGACCCCGACGCCGCCGCGAGCCTGTGGTCCACCTCAGGCTCCCGCAATCACCTCGGCTACTCCAACCCCGAGATCGACCGGCTCTTCGCCGAGGGTCGCCGCGAGCGGGACCGCGACGCCAGGGCCCGGATCCGCGGCCGCATCCAGGAGATCCTCGCGGAGGACGAGCCCTGCACCTGGATCGCCTGGCGGCCCGAACTCCGCTGCGTCTCCCGGCGGCTCGGGGGCGGGGCGGCCG
>JBJTPA010000075.1:0-2964 GCA_046074885.1 Planctomycetaceae bacterium | reverse complement strand
TCGTGCTCACGCGGGCCGACGCCGTATCGGCGCCGCGACGCCACGAGATCCGCGGGCTCCTCGCGGCCGCCCGGCGATCCGCGCCGCCCGCGGTCTGGGCCGAGGCGGAGCACCGGCCCGTGTCGCTGCGACGGTGGGAGGGCGGCTCGTCGCCCCTGGAGGAGATCCGCGGCCGCAGGGTCGCCGCCTGCGCGGCGATCGGCAACCCGGCGGCGTTCCGCGCCACCCTCGCCGCGCTCGGGGCCGACGTCGTCGCCTTCCGCGCGCTTCCCGACCACCACGCCTACGGCGCCGCCGACCTCGCGGCCCTCGCCCGCCTCGCCGCCGATGCCCGCGTGGAGCTCGTGGTGACGACGCTCAAGGACCTGGTGAAGATCCGACGCGGCGAACTCGGCGGCACGCCCCTCGCGGCCCTCGAGATCGCGCTCTTCGTGCGCGAGGGGGGCGATGAACTGGCGGCGGCGCTCGAGCGGGCCGTCGGCCTCGCCGACCGTGGAACAGGCCTGCAGCAGCCCGGGGCCGGATGACGGGGACCGCGCCGCCGGGGCGACGACTACTTCCGCTTCTCGGTGTGGAGCGTGTGCTTCCGCAGCCGCGGCGAATACTTCTTGACCTTGAGCTTCTCGCCGCCGGTCTTCCGCCGCAGCGTGTAGTTCATGTCCCCGGTCTCCTCGCAGACGAGGTGGACGACCTCGAGTTTCTTCTTGCCCTTCGCCATCCCGTCGTCTCCTGCCGGAAACATGCCACCGTCCGGTCGGACGGCGGTTCCGAAATGTACCTCGGCCGCCGGGGCTCCACCAGCGGCCGGCGTGCCGGCCGTGACGCGGACCGGCCGCGGGAGCCCGGCCCCCCGTACTCGGCCCTCCATCGGACCGTGACCGGTGCGCCGGGCGCTGCTACCATTTCCGGGAGATTTGCATGACCGGACCGTCCCGGAGAGCCGCCACCATGGCCAGCCGCATCGAACCGAACGCCAAGCCGAAGGTGGCGCCCGCGCAGCCGTCTCCGAAGCCCGCAGCCGCGAGGCCCGCAGGTCCTCCTCCCGCCGCCGTCAAGAAGGCGCCGCAGCAGTCTGGACAGGAGACCGAGGAGGGGGATGAGGAGGGCGACGGCGAGGAGGGCAACACGCTCGCCGCAGGCCTCGTCAAGAACATGCCCGCCTGGGCCATCAGCATGCTCGTGCACATCGTCGCGCTGCTCGCGATGGCGCTGATGGTCACGCCGCCGCCGGAGAAGGAGAAGATCCGCGTCATCACCTCGTCGGCGCCGGAGGTGAACGAGGACTTCGAGGAGTTCGAGGAGAACGAACCCGTCGAGCAGACCGAGCAGACCGAGGTGGCGGAGATGGTGGTGCCCACCGACGTCACCGTCGTGGAGGATGTGCAGGTCATCTCGCAGGCCGACGACGTGGACGCCGCGCCCCTGGCGGTCGAGCTCACCGACTTCGGCGAATCGACGGCGCCGGCGGCCGACATGATGGCCACCATCGGCGTCGTCGGCGGCACCGGCGGCGGCCTCGGCGGTCGAGCCAACGCCTCCGCCTTGGCCGCGGCCGGCGGCGGTGGCGGCGACACGGAGGCCGCCGTGGATCGCGCCCTCAAGTGGTTCATCGAGCACCAACTCGACGACGGCGGCTGGTCGTTCAATCTCAACGAGTGCCCCAAGTGCCAGGGGAAGTGCAGCCACTCCGGCGATGGTGCCCGCTCCGAGGACCGCGCCGGCGCCACGTCGATGGCCCTGCTGCCCTTCCTCGGCCGCGGCTACACCCACAAGGAGGGCCCCTACAGGAAGCAGATCGAGCGCGGCATCGCCTTCCTCGCCTCCAAGGCCGTGGCGGGCCAGGGCAAGGTCTACGGCACGGGGGGCACCATGTACTCCCAGGGACTCGCCGGCATCGCGCTCTCCGAGTGCTACGGCATGACGCAGGACAACCGCCTGGCGCAGCCCACGCAGATGGCGCTCAACTTCATCATGTCGGCCCAGGACCAGCGCGGCGGCGGCTGGCGCTACACCCCGGGACAGGCCGGCGACACGTCGGCCGTCGGCTGGCAGATCATGGCGCTCAAGAGCGGCAACATGGCCTATCTCCAGGTCAATCCGCTGACGATCAAGAAGGCCGTCGAGTTCCTGAACTTCGTGCAGGCCGATGCCGGCGCGACCTACGGCTACACCGACAACTCGACCCCCGACCCGGCGCGGTCCGCGGTGGGCCTGCTCTGCCGGATGTACCTCGGCTGGAAGAAGGACAACCCGGCCCTCCAGGACGGCGCGAGCCGGATCTCGAAACTGGGCCCCAACAAGGACCTTTACTACGACTACTACGGCACGCAGATCATGCACCACATGGAGGGCGACATGTGGTTGGCGTGGAACAACAAGATGAAGAAGATGCTCCTCGACACGCAATCCAAGAAGGACCACGAGTCCGGCAGTTGGTACGACGGCGTCGATTCGGGCCACGGCGCCCACGTCGCGGGCCGCGTCTACTGCACGTCGCTGGCGACGATGATCCTCGAGGTCTACTACCGCCACCTCCCGATCTACCGCAACCAGAGCGTGGACGAGGATTTAAGGAGTAGCGCTTCGCGGGCCATCCATGGCCCCGCGAAGCTTGCGCAGGCGAAGGGCAAGCCAAGGTTGCCCTTGCCTGCGGCGGCCGGCATCCAGCCGGCCGTCGCGTCAGCCGATGCAGGCCCGAAGGGATGCAGCAACGCGATCGCCGAGGCCATCCATGGCCCCGCGAAGCTTGCGCAGGCGAAGGGCAAGCCAAGGTTGCCCTTGCCTGCCTGCCGCTCGCACCTCCGGGCGAGCGGGGCCGCCGCTGAGCGGCGGCACGCGGCCGCCCGCCGAGAACTGCGCGCGGAACCGCGTCGAGGCCACGTTGTCGTTCAGCGCGCCCCAGCGAGGGGCTGCCCGTGCCCCGGGAGCCGGCCTTGGCGGCCAGCGCAGCCAGGATGGCGAAGC
>JBJTPA010000074.1:0-7432 GCA_046074885.1 Planctomycetaceae bacterium | reverse complement strand
GGTCGATCCCCGGGCCGGATCCCAGTCGCGAGGCGACTGGGCCACGAGACAGAGTGATCGCGTCGGCGCGAGGATCACGGGGGCCGTATTCTACGGCTCGCAGATTATCCTCGGGCATGATCCACCGGAGCCCGTGGTCCGGTTGCCTCGCAAGCGGATCTGCCTGTCGATCACCGTGGTCCGGTTGCCCCGCAACCGGATTTCCGGGTCGATCCCCGGGCCGGATCCCAGTCGCGAGGCGACTGGGCCACGAGACAGAGTGATCGCGTCGGCGCGAGGATCACGTTGGAGCCGTAGGGGCTTTGTTCATGCGCATCACGTTCACGCAGTCTGGCGGGTTCGCCGGGCTCCTGAAGCACTGCAGCCTCGACGCGGGAAGCCTCGCGGCCGACGAGCGGCGCGAGATCGAATCGCTCGTGCGCGCCAGCGGGCTGACCGAGTCGTGGGAGCGGTTCGCGGCTGCGGCACGCGACCTCAAGCACTATGAGATCGAGATCGACCGCGACGGCGGCAGCGTGCGCGTCTGCTGCGACGACCGCTGCCTGCCGGTCGCGGCGCGGCCGCTCGTGGCGTTTCTCGCGGCTCGGAGCACGCCGGGACCGCCGCCGGCGGCACGGGCCGCCGCCGACGGGCCGCGGGGGGCAGGGGGCGACTGGGGACGGTTCGTCGGCGCCGTCGTGGCCCGCTGGCACGACGACGGCCGGTCCATGACGCTCGTCGAGCCGTTTGCCTACGTGGACCCGCGCGACGCGCGATGGGACGCGCCCGCGGGGTCGGTCGTCAACGGCGCGAGCATTCCGCGGGCCTTCTGGACGGCGATCGGCGGGCCGTTCGAGGGGCGGTTTCGCGACGCGTCGGTCGTGCACGACGTGGCCTGCGAGGAGCGGAGCCGCGCGTGGCAGAACGTGCACCGGATGTTCTACGAGGCCTGCCGGTGCGGCGGCGTGGATGCCGTGACGGCGAAGGTCATGTACTACGCCGTCTCACACTTCGGCCCGCGGTGGCGGATCGAGGAGCGGCGAAGCGTCGTCGCGGGCAGGGTCGTCACGGAGCGGGTCGCCGTCACCGTGCCGGCGCCCCGGCCGCCGCCGGGCATCGAGGGCGCCGTCGCCCGCTGGTTCGTCGCGCACGACGTGGACGCCGAGGCGATCCCCGCGTTGCCGGTTCCGCCCGGCGGCTGATACGGTCGCCGGCATGTTCGACCGCGACCTGCGACCGCGACTGCCCGCCGCCGCCGGCGACTACGTGGCGGAGGTGATCCGCGCGCACCGCTGCGAGGTGGCGCTGTCGCGGCCGCGGCGGACGAAGCTCTGCGACCACCGGCCCCCGACCCGCTCGCGGCCGCGGCACCTGATCACGATCAACGAGGACCTGAATCCCTACGCCTTCCTCACGACGCTCCTCCACGAGGTGGCGCACGCCGCCACGTGGGAGCGGCACCGGCGCGGCTGGCAGCCCCGGCGGCCGCACGGCCCGGAGTGGCGGCGGGAGTTCGCGGCGCTGCTCGGGCCCGTGGTGCACGACGCGATCCTGCCCGCCGACGTCCGCGAAGCGCTCGACGGCGCGCTGCGGGGGGCCGCCGCGGCGGCCACGTGCAGCGACCGTCGGCTGGCGATCGTGCTCGCGCACTACGACCCGCCGCGGCCGGGGTGCGTGCGGGTGGAGGACCTCGCGGCGGGGGCGATCTTCCGCACCGACTGCGGCACCGTGTTCCGGGCGGGACCGATCGTGCGCACGCGGCGGCGGTGCTTCGAGTGCCGCACGGGCGTGGAATACCGCGTGCACGGCCTCGCCCGGGCCGAGCCGCTCGACGCGGCGGCAGCCCTCGCCGTCGTCAGCGGGTCACGCCGCCGGGCTGGCCGGCCTGGGCGTTGCGCAGGATCTGCTCGCCCTCGGCGACGACCCGCTCGGTGACCTCCTCGACCTTCTGCCGGTCGATCGAGACCTCGATCTGGTTGCCCGACTGCGTGATGTGGATCGCGCCCGCGACCACCAGGCCGCCGACGACGAGGGCGAGGAGCATGATCGTGCGCATGGTCGTTCTCCGCGGATGAGGATCGAAACCCTCCCGGCGACGGCCGGGCGTGGGAGAGTGACAGGCGGACCCTGCCGGGGCAACGCCGGATTCATCGGCCGCGGGGCGGTCGGGAGCCGCGTCGTCGCCACGACCGCTCCCGCGGGACACGTGCAGTCGTCCGTCGCGGCCGGTATGCTGAGCCCCCGCGGTCGGGCGCCGGCCGCACACCTCGAAGCGCGACAGGGGACCGGCATGAACGACGGATCGACGAGATCGAAGCCGGGCGGCCTCGGGCTGCCGGCGATCGCGATGGCGGCGTTGCTCGCCGCCCTCGCGGCGGGAGCCCACGCACGCGCCGACCAGGCGAAGGCCCCGGCCGCCAAGCCCGCCGCTGGAGCGGTCGCCGCGCCGGCGGCCGAATCCCCGTCCGCGGCCCGCGCGGCGGCCGTCACCAAGGCGGCGGCCGACTATGCGGCCCGGTTCAACGAGCGCGACGTCGACGGCATCGCCAGGCACTGGACGGCCGGCGCGGAGCTCGTGGAGGGCGAGGGGCGGCTCGTCGGCCGCGACGCCATCGTCCGCTCGATCCGGGCGTGGCTCGAGCGGCATCCGAAGGCCAGGCTCGAGATCGAGGTGGCCCGGGTCCAATTCCCGGCCGATTCGCTCGCCCGCGTGTCGGGAATCATGACCTTCACGAGCCGGGACGGCGCGAAGCCCGTGCTGTCGCGGTTCGTGAGCCTCCGCGTGCTCGAGGACGGCGAGTGGCGGATCGCGGAGTCGGCCGTGGTGCCGAGCCAGGCCGCCGTGCTCGACGAGCTCGAGTGGCTGGTCGGCACCTGGAAGTGCGAGGCGGCCCGCGGCGGCGACGAGGTCGAGGCCACGTTCTCGCGGTCGCTCGGCGATGCCTCGATCGTGGGCCGCACGACCATCAAGCCGGCCGAGGGGAAGAGCCGCGAGGTTCTGCAGGTCATCCACGCCGACCGCGCGTCGGGGCGTGTCAAAACCTGGATCTTCGACTCGTCGGGGGCCCGGGCCGAGGGCGTCGTGGATGCCGACGGCGCCTCCTATCACCAGACGCTCGTGGGCGTGCCCGCCGAGACGGCCGGGGGCGGCGAGGCGCGGTGGACGCAGGTGATCGCGCCCACCGGCGAGGGCCGGTTCACGCTGCACGCCATCGAGCGGTCGATCGACGGCGTGCCGCTGCCCGACGGGCGGCAGATGGACTTCCGCAAGGTGCGGTGAACGGTTGACGCAGGTCGGAATCGGCGACGCGATGCGAACGGGCGATGCTCCCCGGGAGGAAACGATGACGACGACGCGGATCATGTCGGGCCGGTATCGGCGGACGATGCGGCGGTGCGCGACGGCACTGGCGCTGGTCGCCATGGCCTGTCAGGGCGCCCCCGCGTGGGCTCACGGCGGCGGCGGATTCCACGGCGGCGGTGGTGGCGGGTTCCACGGCGGCGGTGGCGGTGGTTTCGGGGGTGGTGGTGGCGGCTTCGGAGGCGGCGGTGGGGGCCGCGACTTCGGCGGCGGCGGCGCGGGCGGCCGCGACTTCGGCGGCTCGGCGCGCCTGGATGGCGGGGGCCGCCTCGACGGCGGCGGCTCGCTCGACGGCCGCGCGGGCGCGGGGGCGGCGCGTGACTTCGGCGGTGGGCACTTCGCGGGGGGCGACGTCTCGAAGGCCGACTTCGAGCGGATCGCCGCGGGCCGCGGCGTCGGTGGCGTGGGCGGGGCCCGCGGCATCCAGTCGTTCTCGCGGAATTCGCTCGTCTCGCGCGGCGACACGATCCGCAACAACTTCTACAACGGCGGCTGGTACGGCGGCCGCGGCTGGTACGGCGCGCACTTCAACAACTGGTGGGGCGGCGGCTGGTGGGGCGGCTTGGGCTGGGGCATGGGCGCGGGCCTGCTCGCGGGCCTCGCCTGGGGCGACCTCGCCGGCTGGGGCGGCTACGGCGGCGCGCCCATGGCCTACGACTACGGCACGACGGTCTGCTACCAGGACGACGGCGTCTACGTCGGCGGCAACCGCGTGGGCAGCGCCGAGGAATACGCCCAGCAGGCCACGTCGATCGCCGCGGCGGGAGGCGAGGCCAAGCCCGCCAAGGACGACCAGTGGCGGCCGCTGGGCATCTTCGCCCTGGCCCGCAAGGAGGAGACCACGCCCGGCACGTTCATCAGCCTGGCGATCGACAAGGACGGCCTCCTGCGGGGCACCTACTACGACGCCGTCGCCGACAACTCCATGAACATCGCCGGCAAGGTCGACAAGAAGACGCAGCGGGCCGCGTGGACGGTCGGCGACAAGAAGACTCCGGTCTACGAGGCCGGCCTGTCGAACCTCACGAAGGACCAGACGACGATCCTCGTGCACCGCGACGGCGGGAAGGTCGAGCAGATGCTGCTCGTCCGCGTCGAGGACGGCCGCGCGGGGCTCGACGGCGGCACCGCGGCGTCGAAGCAGGCCGCGGAGTCCTCGCCGGGCGACATCCAGGTCAACGCCGAGGGCGACGTGATCGGCGGGGAAGACCCGTGAGGCTCGTCGCCGCCGCCCTGCTCGCGGCCGCCGCCGCGGTGGCGGCGGCCGGAGACGCCGCGCCCCCGCGTGCCGACGGCCGCTGGATCGACCTCACCCACGCCTTCGACGCGGCCACGATCTACTGGCCCACGGAGCGAGGCTTCACGTTCCAGCCGGGCCGCAACGGCCCCACGGCCAAGGGCTACTACTACGCGGCCAACCGCTTCGAGACGGCCGAGCACGGCGGCACCCACCTCGACGCTCCGCGGCACTTCTCTGAGCCAGGCCAGACCGTTGACGCGATCCCGGTGGAGCGGCTCGTGGGCGAGGCGGCGGTCGTGGACGTGGCGGAGAAGTGCGCGGTCGATCGCGACTACGAGGTGTCGATCGACGACCTCGTGGCGTGGGAGACGCGGCACGGCCGCCAGCTCGGTGACGTGATCCTGCTCCTGCGGACCGGCTGGGCGGCGCGCTGGGGCGACCGCGAGCGCTACCTCGGCACCGCGCGTGCCGGCGCCGAGGCGGTGGCCGACCTCCACTTCCCCGGGCTCGCGCCCGAGGCCGCGCAGTGGCTCGCGGCCCACCGCCGCGTCAAGGCCGTCGGCATCGACACCGCGAGCATCGACCACGGGCCCTCGACCCACTTCGGGGCTCACGTGGCCCTTTGCGGCGCGAACGTGCCGGTGTTCGAGAACCTGGCGGCGCTCGACGGGGTGCCCGCCGAGGGGGCCTTCGTCGCGGCGCTGCCGATGAAGATCGCCGGCGGCAGCGGCGGCCCGCTGCGGATCGTGGCGCGGGTGGCCGACGTGCGGACCGAGGGCGGGGCCGCGCGCAGCGGAGGCGACACGATCCGCGACATGCAGGTCGAGGCCGAGAAGGCCGGCCGGGCCGCCTGGGGCCACTGGGGCGACCAGCCCGCGACGTACGCGGCCTGGTCGCAGCATTCCAACCGGCTGATCCCGGTGTACACGTTCGGGATCGGCCTCGATGCCGTCTCGGGCACGAACAGCCCCTACCGTGACGATCGCAGGCTCGCGGCCCTCTACGGCCGGCAGCCCGAGCACACGCTGAACCCCGAGGCGCCGTACTTCGACCAGACCGACGTGGCCCGTCTCCAGCGGATGGCGGCCGACGCCGGCAAGAAACTGATCGTGCTCGTGGTGTTCGACGGCATGGACTGGCACACCACGCGGACCGCCGCGATCGCCGCGACGGGCACCGTGGCCTACGACTCCGGCCGCGGCACGGGCTTCGCGTTCCAGGATTACCGCGGTGCGCCCACCGACTTCGGGTGGTGCGTGACGAGCCCTGCCAACGAAGGCACGAAGGTCGACGCGGACGCCCAGGTGGTGAAGAACCCCGGCGGCGAGACGCCCGGCGGCTACGATCCCGCGCGGGGCGGCGACACGCCGTGGGATCCGCGGGCCGACGTCCGCTACCTCATCGCCCGCGACCGCGAGCGTCGGCACGCCTTCACCGACTCCGCGGCGTCGGCGACGTCGCTGTGCTCCGGCCGGAAGACCTACAACGACGCGATCAACGTGGGGCCGGCGGGGGAGGAGCTCGTGCCCGTGGCGCGCGAGCTGCAGGAGCGGGGCTGGGCCGTGGGCGCGGTGACGAGCGTGCCGGTGTCGCACGCCACGCCGGCCTGCGCCTACGCGAACAACGTCACCCGAGACGACTACCAGGACATCGCCCGCGACCAGCTCGGCCTGCCGTCGATCGCGCACCGCGGCGCGCCGCTGCCCGGCCTCGACGTGCTCGTCGGCGGCTGGGGCGTGACGGCGCAGGAGGAGAAGGACCAGGGGCGGAACTTCGAGCCGGGTGGCAAGTACGTGGCCGACTCGACGCTCGCGGCGATCGATGCAGCCGCCGGCGGGCCTTACGTCGTCGCCCGTCGCACCGCCGGCCGTCGCGGGGCCGACGTGCTCGCCGCCGCGGCCCGCGAGGCGGTGGCGACGAACCGCCGCCTGTTCGGCCTCTTCGGCGCCGCGGAGGGGCACCTCCCTTTCCGCACCGCCGACGGCGACCACAACCCGTCGGCCGCGCCGCCCGACGAGGCGGCCGACCGCCTCCGCAGGAAATACGGCGGCGCGATCCGCTACACGCCCGCCGACCTCGCAGAGAACCCGTCGCTCGCCGACATGGCCGTGGCCGCGCTCGACGTGCTCGCCGCGCGGAGCGAGCGGCGCTGGCTCATGGTGGAGGCCGGCGACGTGGACTGGGCCTCGCACGCCAACAACATCGACACGGCGATCGGCGCCGCGATCAGCGGCGACGCGGCGGTCCGGGCCGTGTTCGACTGGATCGAGAGGCACGGCGGCTGGGACGACGCGGCCGTGATCGTGACGAGCGACCACGGGCACGCCTTCGTGCTCGAGGACCCCGCCGCCTTCACGAGGCGATGAGCCGGCGTGGCGGGCGGTCCCCTCGCTTGCGCTCGGGGCTTCCTGGCGGGGGGCGGTGCCGGGTGTCATGAAGCCCGGAACGCGAGCGACGGGACGATGCGGGCCAAGCGGTCCCCTCGCTTGCGCTCGGGGCTTCCTGGCGGGGGGGCGGTGCCGGGTGTCATGAAGCCCGGAGCGCGAGCGACGGGACGGTGCGGGCCAACCGGTCCCCTCGCTTGCGCTCGGGGCTTCCTGGCGGGGGGCGGTGCCGGGTGTCATGAAGCCCGGAGCGCGAGCGACGGGACGATGCGGGCCAAGCAGTCCCCTCGCTTGCGCTCGGGGCTTCCTGGCGGGGGGCGGTGCCGGGTGTCATGAAGCGCGGAGCGCGAGCGACGGGACGATGCCGGCACTCCGCGGACCGGGGCGGCGGTTGTTCGAAAGGTGAACACGCGTATACTGCAGGCATGAGTCATGACGCCGGCTCCGTGATACGCCCCGAGCCCTTGG
>JBJTPA010000073.1:0-10722 GCA_046074885.1 Planctomycetaceae bacterium | reverse complement strand
CAGAGAAGATTTTCCCAGTCTTCCCCAGGGATGGGCGGCCGATGTTGCAGGTGCCGGGAGAGTTGGAGAAGGGGAACGCCGACCGGCTGCTACCCATCGCTCCCGAGTTCGCCCTCTTTCTGATGGAGACGTCGGAGATCGCGCGCACGGGGCCAGTGTTCCGCCTGGAGGGGCGTCAGGGCCGCTACCGGGATTGGGAGGTGTCGAAGATCGTGTCCAAGATCGGCAAGGCGGCGGGCATCAAGGTGTACGTGAATCCGAAAGACCCCGAGAAGGTGAAGTACGCGTCCGCCCACGACCTACGCCGGGCATTCGGGGTCCGGTGGGCGGCCAGGTTGATGCCTGCCCAACTGATGGAGTTGATGCGGCACGAGTCGATCGAGACGACCCTGCGGTTCTACGTCGGCACCGATGCCCAGCGGACGGCAGACGCAGCCTGGGCGGCATTCGAGGCGGTCCAGCGGGTGTTTTTGGGATCGCTACCTAACAAATCACCTAACAGTGCCACTCCCGGGGGTGCTGACGCCGCACCCCCGGAGGAGCGATCCGAATTGGAAAATACGGATCGCAAGCGAAGTAGGCCCGGTGTGATTCGAACACACGACCAAGGGATTATGAGTCCCCTGCTCTAACCACTGAGCTACGGGCCCGAGACGCATCTCACGCGACGCGACCCGACATTCTCGCGGCACGGCCCGCGGGACGGAAGCGACGCGCGGGTCGCGGCTGTCAGCGGCCCGGCCGCTGCGGGTCGGCCGGCGGCGGGGCGGCCTCCTTGAGGAGGCGGAACAGGTCGCTCGCGGTCGTGAGCACGAGCGTGGCGTCGCCGCCGAGGGCGGTCTCCCACGTCTCGAGCGTCTTGGTGAACGCATAGAAATCAGCGGCCCGCGGGCTCGCCGTGTAGGCCGCGGCGTAGATCTCCGAGGCCTTCGCGTCGGCCGCGCCGCGGATCTCCTGCACGCGGCGATATGCGTCGGACTGGATCCGCTTCAGGTCCTTGTCGCGGCGGCCCTCGATCTTGGCCGCCTCGCCCGCGCCCTCGGAGCGGTACCGCTCGGCGATCTGCATCCGTTCCGACATCATGCGGTCATAGATCTTGTCGATCACGCCCTGCTTGTAGTTGATCCGCTTCACGCGCACGTCGAGCAGCTCGATGCCCCAGATGCCCACCTTGTCCTTCGCCGCGGCGAGGATCTCCCGCTCGAGCTCGGCCCGGCCGAAGCGGATCGGCGGCAGCCGGCCCACGGCGTCAGCCCCCTCGACCACCAGCGCGTCCTTCTCGGGCTCGCGGTCCTTGTCGGAGCGGACGAGTTCGATGAGGTCGTGGCGGGCGACCACGTTGCGGGTCTCGCTGCCGATGATGTCGTCGAGCCGCGAGAGGGCGCTGCGCTCGTCGCGCAGGCTCTGGAAATACTTGAGCGGATCGGCGATCCGCCAGCGGGCGAAGGTATCGACGACCACGTAGAGCTTGTCGCGGGTCGTCATCTCGCCGGCCGGGCCGTCCCACTCGAGGATCCGCTTCTCGAAGCGGTTGGCGGTCTGTCCGAAGGGGAGCTTGAAGTGGAGGCCGGCGCCCGACTCCGTGCCCGTGTTGATGGGCCGGCCGATCGGCCGGCCGAACTGCGTGAGCACCACCTGCTCGGTCTGGTCGACTGTGTAGGCGCAGCCGAACACCGCCACCGCCAGCAGCAGCGCCGTCAGACCGCCCGCCGGCGAGACGACGAGGTCGGCAAACCGGCGGAACCCGTCGGCGAGGGGATGATTGATCGGCAGGGGGCTCACGGTGCGACTCCCGCGGCGGGCGGCGCCGGCTCTGTCTGCCGCAGGTTCAACAGCGGCAGGAACTGCGAGGCGTCGGCGTCGAGGATCACCTTGCCGCCGAGCCGCGGCAGCACCCGGGCCATCGTCTCGAGATACAGCCGCCGGCGGGTGACGTCCGGGGACTTCTCGTACTGCTCGAGCAGGGCGCGGAAGCGGGCCACGTCCCCCTCGGCCTCGTTGACGCGCTCGAGCGCGTAGCCCTCCGCCTCGCGGGTCCGCCGCTCCGCCTCACCAGCGGCGCGGGGCACGACCTTGTTGTATTCGCCGTTGGCCTGATTGATCATCTGCTCGCGCTCCTGCTGCGCGCGGTTGACCTCTTCGAACGACCGCTGCACCGGGGCCGGCGGATGGACGTTCTTGAGCTGCACCTGCTGCACCCGCAGGCCGAGGTGCAGGCCGCCGACGAGGGCGGTGAGCTTCGCGATCGCCTCGTTCTCGATGCCCTGGCGGCCGATCGTGAGCACCTCGTCGACCGTGCGGTCGCCCACCACCTCCCGCATCACGCTCTCGGAGAGGTCGCGGAGCGTGGGGCCGGGCTCACGGTTGTTGAACAGATACTGCTCGGGGTCGTCGATCTCGTACTGCACCACCCACTCGACGTGGGCGGCGTTCAGGTCGCCGGTCACCATGTCGCTCTCGCGATCGGTCTCGCGCGACGACTGGTCGGGATTCGTGGAGGCCGTCGTGGCGAAGCCGAATTCCATCTTGAGCTGCCGCTTGACCGGCAGGATCGTGACCGTGTCGATGCCGAAGGGGAGCTTGAACCGCAGCCCGGGCCCGACGGTGCCGACGAACCGGCCGAACCGCTGGATCACGCCCACGCTCTCGGGTCCAACGGTGTAGACGCCGCGGGCCAGGCCGCCGAGTACGAGCGTGAGCACGGCCGCGGCGACGAGCCACTTGAGGGGCAGCTCGGCGGGCAGGCCGGGAAACTGCGGGCGGCGTGGATTGAAGTCGGGCATGGCGCTACTGCAGTGATACCCTCGCGCCCGACGCGAGTCGAATCACCGATGTCGCACCCCCGCAGGTCAAAGGAAGCCCCAAGCGGCAGCGCGGGGAAGGCGGCCCGCCACCTCGATCGGCCCACGCGGGGCCATCCGGGGTTTCACCCTCATACGCGTCGCTCGCGCTCCGGGCTTCGTGAGAATGTGACGCCTCCACCACCGCCGCTCCGCTGCGGCCGCGGTCGCCCGGAGGTGCGGCCGCCCGGCCGGCTGGGCACATCGCGGCTGTGCCCACGCCGGCCCAAGGCTGCCGGGGCCATGGATGGCCCGGCAGCCGTGCAATCAGTACATGTCGTAGTCGCCGCCGTGACCGGCGCCGCCGGCCTTGCCCTTCTGCTCCTTGGGCTTCTCGGCGATCAGGGCGTCGCTCGTCAGCATGAGCGTGGACACGCTCGTGGCGTTCTGGAGCGCAGTCCGCGTGACCTTGGCAGGGTCGATGACGCCCGCCTTGACGAGGTCCTCGTACTCCCCCGTCGCGGCGTTGTAGCCGAAGTTGCCCGAGCCGCCGAGCACCTTCTCGCACACGATCGAGCCGTCCTGGCCGGCGTTCGACGCGATCATCGTCAGCGGCGCCCGGGAGGCCCGCACGACGATCTGGTAGCCGACCGACTCGTCGTCGGAGAGGCCCCGCGGCTTGAGCTGCGAGGTCGCCCGCACGAGGGCCACGCCGCCGCCGGGCAGGATGCCCTCCTCGACGGCCGCCCGGGTCGCGTGGAGCGCGTCCTCGACGCGGGCCTTCTTCTCCTTCATCTCGCTCTCGGTCGCGGCCCCGACGTTGATCTTGGCCACGCCGCCGGCGAGCTTCGCCAGCCGCTCCTCGAGCTTCTCGCGGTCGTAGTCGCTCGTGGAGGCCTCGATCTCGCGGCGGATCTGCTCGATCCGGGCCTTGATCTCGGAGTTCTTGCCGGCGCCCTCGATGATCGTCGTGTTGTCCTTGTCGATGATCACCTTCTTGGCACGGCCGAGCTCGGCGAGGCCGAGGTTCTCGAGCTTCATGCCCAGGTTCTCGAACACCGCCGTGGCGCCGGTGAGGATCGCGATGTCCTCGAGCATGGCCTTGCGGCGGTCGCCGTAGCCCGGCGCCTTCACCGCGCACACCTGGAAGGTGCCGCGGAGCCGGTTGATGACGAGCGTGGCCAGGGCCTCGCCGTCGACCTCCTCCGAGACGATGAGCAGCGGCTTGCCCGAGTTCACGACCGCCTCGAGCAGCGGCACGATGTCCTTCACGCTCGAGATCTTCTTCTCGTAGACGAGGATGTAGCAGTCCTCGAGCACGCACTGCATCTGCGTGGGGTTGGTCACGAAGTAGGGCGACAGGTAGCCCCGGTCGAACTGCATGCCCTCGACGAACTCGATCTCCGTCTTCAGGCTCTTACCCTCGTCGACCGTGATCACACCGTCCTTGCCGACCTTGTCCATGGCCTCGGCGAGCAGCTCGCCGATCTCCATGTCGTTGTTGGCGGCGATGGAGGCGACCTGGGCCATCTCCTTCTTGCCCTTCACCGGGATGGCCATCTCCTTGAGCTTGCCGGTGATGTCGGCCACGGCCTTCTCGATGCCGGCCTTCATCTGCACGGGGTTCACGCCCGCCACGACGGCCCGCAGGCCCTCGTTGAAGACGGCCTCGGCGAGCACGGTCGCGGTCGTGGTGCCGTCGCCGGCCACGTCGCTCGTCTTGCTCGCGACCTCGCGCACCATCCGGGCGCCCATGTTCTCGTAGACGTCCTCGAGGTCGATCTCCTTGGCGACGGTCACGCCGTCCTTGGTGACGGTCGGCGAGCCGAAGCTCTTCTGGAGGATGACGTTGCGGCCCTTGGGGCCGAGCGTCACCTTCACGGCGCGGGCGAGCTTCTGCACGCCGCGGCGCATCGCCTCACGGGCTTCCTGGTCGAATGCCATCATCTTGGCCATGGGTCTCGTTCTCCTGGAGTGGTGATTGGGGTGGTGGTCCGGTGTCGGGAAGGGAAGGGGACGGGGACGACGCGATCAGCCGAGCACCGCGAGGATGTCGTCCTCGCGCATGAGCAGCAGCTCGTCGTCGCCGACCTTGAACGGCTCGCCGGCGTAGCTCGTGAACACGACGCGATCGCCCGGCCGGACCTGCAGCGGGTGACGGTGGCCCTTGTCGTCGAGCTTGCCCTCGCCGACGCTCACGACGGTGCCGCGGGCGGGCTTGTCCTTGGCGGTGTCGGGCAGGAGGATGCCGCCGGCCGTCTTCTGCTCGCTCTCCTCGCGCTCGACCACGACGCGGTCGCCGAGGGGCATGAGGGTCGACTTCTTGCGGGGGCTCTTGGTCGCGGTCGCGGACATCGTGATCAACCTCTGCTGCGGGGTGGACGGACGGAACGGCCTGCCCGCCGGCGGCCGCAAGCGGCACCCGGCAGGGACGGCCCCCGTCAGGTGGGCAAGTCGCGCGCCGGAGCGTCAGGGATTCGACGAGCTGGCCAAAACCAGCGGGATTCGCCGTGTTTTTCTGGTAGAATTCCAGGAAGTTCCCGGACTCGCTGCTGCCAGATTGGCAGCGATCCGACCTTTGGCCGGCGTTGAGCGACGCCTGCCGGCCACCGGATCGGGCCGATGGCGGACCGGTGCGCCAGCGGCTAGTCTGCGGGCGAGCGGCAGTTTTCAGGCTTGGAGAAGGGGCCGGCATGGCGACCTATCGACGGATCGCGGTCTCGAAGGTCGGGGACGTCTCGATCGTGAACTTCGTGGACAAGAAGATCCTCGACGAGGCTGGCATCCAGGAGCTCGGCGCGGAACTCTTCGGCCTCATCGAGCACGATAACCGCCGGGCCATCCTCCTCAACTTCGCGAACGTCGATTTCCTGTCGAGTGCGGCGCTCGGCAAGCTGATCACGCTCGACCGCAAGGTGAAGACGGCCAAGGGACGCCTCAAGATGTGCCAGATCAAGCCCGAGATCCTCGAGGTGTTCCAGGTCACGAAGCTCAACAAGGTGTTCGACATCCGCGGCGAGGAGGCCGAGGCCATTTCCGCGTTTTGAACGTCGCGTGGAAACGGCCTCCGCCCCATCGTCCGCCGGATCGGCCGCGTCCATCGCATGCCTGGGAATTCGTGATGCAAAGTCAGGCAGGTACGTGGCGGCACGAGATCGACCTGCCGAGCGAGCGGGGGGCGAGCCGGTTCGTGATGGACGATCTGCTCTCCCAGCTCGGCGCCCACGGCTGGCCGGAGTCGGACATCTTCGGCGTGCACCTGGCGGCCGAGGAGGCGATCACCAACGCCATCGTCCACGGCAACAAGCTCGATCCTGCCAAGCGCGTGCACGTCGCCTGCGAGGTGTCGGCGGAGCGGGTCTGGGTCGAGGTCCGCGATCAGGGCCAGGGCTTCGACCCGGCGGCGGTGCCCGACTGCACGGCCGATGACCGGCTCGAGGTGCCGAGCGGCCGCGGCGTGATGCTCATGAAGTCGTTCATGACGCGGATCGAGTACAACGCGCAGGGCAACGGCGTGGTGCTGGAAAAAGTCCGCACGGCGGCCTCCTGACCGCCCGTTCGCGGCACCCGCCGCGGCCGCGATGGATATCGATTCCGGCCGAAAAATACGCTACGATCGTCGTCCGACGACACCTTCGATCCCCGATAGCTCAACGGTAGAGCGGCCGGCTGTTAACCGGTAGGTTGGAGGTTCGAATCCTACTCGGGGAGCTTTCTCCGCGGCGTGCCGCACCGGCTCGCATAGAGCCGCACGGGGCTCCCCGCGTCGCTCGCGCAAGCTGACTTCAGGCCTTGCTGAGCCGCCCGGCCTCTCGCTCCCGCGAGAGCCACATACCGGGCGTCATGATCGCGAGACCATAGAACCCGCTCCCGAGCAGGCGACCGAAATCAACTCGATCCAGCGTCAAGAGAACATCTGCGGACGCCAGTGCGCCGAAGAGAATTGGCCGGTCTTTCTCCACCGGAAACACCGCGGGCTTGTCAATCGTCAGCACGTCGTCGACGACGACGAGTTGGTTGCGAAGTCGTAGCCACGTGACGGTAACGGACGCCGGGAAGGCCGCGAGATTACAGATCGTCTCTGACGACTGCGTAGGGCGTAGTCACCAGGATCCAGTCATGCGTTCCTGCGAACCGAAATGTCGCCCGTGAGGCGCCTTCAGCCGAAGCGGCCGCGGCGATCATGACGCTTGAATCGAGGAACAACCTCACGGCTGCTCTCGCAGGCGACGCATGTCCGCCTCATCTTCCTCGATCCAGCGGGCCATCTCTTCCGGCGAAAAAACGCGAGGCTCGGGCACTGTCGCCCCCTCGGCCCGAAGCCGCGAGGCCAGGAAGAGCATCAACTCCTGTTTCTCGGCAGGCGAGAGCGAAACGGCTGCGGCCTCGATGTCGGCGAGCGTCATCATACCGACAAGGGTACACCCCTCTCACACGATCTGCCAAACATATGCCTGTGCCAATGACCGCGGATGCATGGGCCGGCGACTTGCGACATCCTGCGGTTCCCTGCAGAGTTCCGACTGCGTCGGATTCTGCGTCACCCGCTCGCAGAACCCTCGCCAATCCCGTAGAAAACAGTCGTTGTTACGAATCCTACCCGGGGAACTGAACCCTCTTTCGCAAGAGACCGCACGAAGCCGTTGAAGGTCTCACGTCCTTCTGCCGCTTGGTCGTTTTGCCGGGAGCGGCCTACCATGCCCCCTGACGAGTCTTCGCCGCCATCGCTCTCGACCGTCCCGCTGGTCGGCGTGGCGGTCAACGCGGCACTGGCCACGATCAAGATCCTCGCAGGCTTCTTCGGCAACTCCTACGCGCTGATCGCCGACGGCATCGAGTCCACCTCTGACATCGTGACCTCGCTGGTCGTTTGGGGCGGCCTGCGGGTGAGCGTGGCGCCGGCCGATGAACGGCATCCCTACGGCTACGGGAAGGCCGAGGCCCTGTCCGGGATCGTCGCCTCGCTCGCCCTCCTCGCGGCGGCAGCCATGATCGCCATCCAGAGCATCCGGGAAATCCGCACTCCGCATCACCTGCCGCACTGGTCCACCCTCCTCGTGCTGGTGCTCGTCGTCGCCACGAAAACCATCCTCGCCCGCTGGATGGCCGGCATCGGCGAGGAGGCCGAGAGCACGTCCCTCCAGGCCGACGCCTGGCACCACTGGGCCGACGCCCTGACATCGATCGCGGCCTTCGTGGGGATCACGATCGGCCTGATCGGGGGAGCAGGCTACGAGCCTGCCGACGACTGGGCGGCCCTGCTCGCCTGTGCGGTCATCGTGTTCAGCGGCCTGAACCTGCTGCGCATCGCGGTCCGCGAATTGTTGGACGTGGCGCCCGCCAAGGAGTTCGAGGGCAAGGTCCGGGACGTGGCGTTGGCCGTGCCGGGCGTCCGGGCCCTGGACAAGTGCCGGATTCGCAAGAGCGGCACCCGCTACTTCGTGGAGTTGCACGTCGAGGTCGACGGGGAGGCCACGGTGCGGGAGGGCCACGACATCGGCGGGCGGGTGCGGAGCGCCCTTCGGGACTCCTCCCTGCGGGTCGCCGACGCCTTCATCCACATCGAGCCAGCTCGAAGAACATGATCCCGATGAGCCGCCTCCCGGCGAAGGTCGACGAGGAGTCATCGCTCCGAGACACGGCGGCGAGACTGGGTGTTCCGGCGACGCGGGTGCAGCGGCAGTTGTGCCGGGCGCCGGCGCGGATTCGCGACATGCTCGACGAGGGCGGGCTCGATGGCGCGTGGCTGGCGGCATGACGACGGCGCGGAGAGGATCGCAGCGGGATCGTGCACGCGGGGCCCTGCTCGGGCTCGCGGCGGGCGACGCCGTTGGCACCACGGTGGAGTTCATGGCGCCGGGCACGTTCGAGCCCGTCACCGACATGGTCGGCGGCGGGCCGTTCCAGCTCGAGCCGGGGCAGTGGACCGACGACACGTCGATGGCCCTGTGCCTCGCGGAGTCGCTCATCGACCGCCGCGGCCACGACGCCGCCGACCAGATGCGCCGCTACGTCCGCTGGATGAACGAGGGCTATTTCTCGGTCAAAGGCCGCTGCTTCGACATCGGCGGCACGACGCAGCGGGCACTGCGCCGGTTCGAGCGCACGGGCGAGCCGCACGACCCGCACGTGGACGAGGAGTCGGCGGCGAACGGGTCGCTCATGCGGCTGGCGCCCGTGGCGATCCGCTGGTCGCACGACCGCGACGAGGTCGTGGCGATGGCGGCGGCGTCGAGCCGGCCGACGCACGCCGCCGCGCGGCCGGTCGACGCCTGCAAGGTGCTCGCGGCGATGACAGCGGCCCTGATCCGCGGCGAGCCCTGGGACGCGGTGGCCGACCCCGACTTCTGGAAGCAGGGACCGCTGCACGAGGAGGTCGAGTCCGTGGCCCGCGGCGGGTGGCGGGGCAAGTCGCCTCCGGAGATCCGGGGCACCGGCTACTGCGTCGCGGCGCTCGAGGCGGCGATCTGGGCGGTGGACGATGCCGGGGACTTCCGCGACGCGATTCTTCGTGCCGTGAACCTCGGCGACGACGCCGACACGACGGCGGCGATCGCGGGGCAGTTGGCAGGCGCGCGGTTCGGGGCGTCGGGCATCCCGTGGCTGTGGCTCGAGATCCTCGCGCTGCGGCCGCGAATCGAGTCGCTCGCCGACGGGCTCCACGGGGCGGCGACCGGCGATCGCGACCCATGGGCGCTCGACGCGGAATTCCACGCCTGGTGGGTCGAGCCCGGTCGGATCCTTGCGGGCGAGTATCCGGGGAGCCCCGATGGCAGGCACATGGACTTCAAGCTCGCGTCGCTGGCCGACGCTGGGATCGACACGATCATCGACCTGACCCATGGCGACGATGCGCTCGCGCCCTACGCGGAGCAGTGGGCCCAACTCGGCTCCGCCCGTGGCCGGAATCTCGATCGCATCCATCATCCAATCCAGGATCTCGGCGTGACCACGCCGGAAGGTTACGACGCGATCGTGTCCGACATGGCCAGGGAACTCGGGGCCGGCCGGCCGGTCTACATTCACTGCTGGGGCGGCGTGGGTCGGACGGGCACGGTCGTCGGGTGCTGGCACGTGTCGCGGGGGGCGAGCACCGACGATGCTCTCGCTGCGATCACCGAAGCCCGACGGGGCACGCGGAAGGCGAAGGCCCAGGCACCGGAGATGCCCTGGCAGGTCGAGGCGATCCGCGAGGCCGAGAGCCGCCGGGGCTAGTCCACGCCGGAAGGTGCGCGTGTTCGTGGCGGGTGCGACGGGACGCCACGATGCATGCGCTGCGGGCGTGGCTACGCGGCATGCCCGAAAAAATACGGCTGCCACGGGCGAGGCTTGTTTTGCGTGAACCTCCGTGCGTTCGATCCCTGTCGGGGGTAGTGAGTTTTTGGGTCATCCTCCACGTCTAGCGATTTTTCGCGGGCTTCATGAAGGGTTGATGGCCGCGTATGGCCGCTGCCGGGCGCTGATGGAGCCGGAATTGGAGCCGGATTTCCGGTGACGGCCGCCCAGTCCTCCGGCCGCACCGAATGGTAGTGCCGGTGACGCATCCGCGCCGTGTTACCGATCCATGCGTTGATCGCCTTCTCGGCGACGCCCCGACGCTCAAGGTCGTCGGAACAGCTGCCCCGCATGTTGACGAACAGTTTTGGCCACGGCTTCACCCCGGCCTTTTCGACAATCCGTTTGGCCTGCGTACCGAGGTTGCCGAGGCGGGTGCGTGGCACCACGTAGACGGCCCCCGGCGCCCGCTCACGAAACGCCCGTTCGAGGTGCGGACGAAGGTCAGTGAAGATCGGGACCAGCCGTCGGCCGCGGCCGGGGTGGTGCTCAACCTTCTTCTCGTGAACCGTGAATTGCGAGTTCTCCCAGTCAACATCCGACCACTTGAGGTTCTCGACCTCACTCGGGAAGCGGACGCCGCCGTAGCGCGGCAGGGCAAAGGTCA
>JBJTPA010000072.1:0-7925 GCA_046074885.1 Planctomycetaceae bacterium | reverse complement strand
TCCCCCTCGTAGGTGATGAAGCCGAGCGTGGCGTTGACCGGGCCGGACGTGGGCGTCTTGAAGCCGCTGATGGTGATCGAGACGGGCGGCTCCGATTTTTGGACCACGCCGTAGCCGTCGAAGACCGTGAGGTTGCGGACGTGCGCACCCGGAGCCTGATAGGCCACGACGAGCGACCAGCCGGCGTAGAAGTCGTCGGCCTGGGAGACGGCCCGCACGTTGGCCGTCGTGTAGACGCCCGCGCCCTTCGCCTGCACGATGCTCGTGACGTCGTAAAACGCCTGGTAGCTGCTGTTATTCGTGCCGATGAGCGTGCCGGTGAGGTCGCGATAGGTCGCGTCACCCGGCGCCTTGAACTTCACGAGCGTCCGTTGCGAGGTCAGCCCCGTGGTGTAGGTGCTGTTGGTGCGGGCTCCCCAGTAGAGGCCCGCGAAGAGCACCTGGGATCCCGCCGGCATGACGAGCGCCGAAGCGCTCGAGTTCCAGGTCGTGGCATCGCTGTCGATGTCCACGTAGGTCATCGTGAAGTCGTTGTTGTCAATGTTCGCGCCGATGCCGTTCTGGGCGTTGGCGATCTCGGTCGGCGTGGCCGGCGGACCGGCCGTCATCAACGTGTTGGCGGCGAACGTGATGTCGCCGGGGGCGTTGGTCGTGTAGCGCGGCGTGAACGGGGTGACGACCGCCAAGGGCAGGCGGGTCTCGAGCCGCTCCGAGTGGAGGGCGTGGCGGCGGGCCGGCCGGGCGCGGAGCCGCCTCGGGAGACGGCGGGCGAAGGGGGCGGACACTGGGGACGCCTTCATGCGATGCTCCGAGACTCCGGGGCCGGGAAGGCCCGCGACAGGGGTTTCGATCGCAAGCCCTTGCGCAGGCCACAGCGTCTCGCCGGCCTCCGCAAACACCGCGATCGTCACGGTTTATCACTATAGCCATCGGATACGTCGGGTTCACGGAACAGGTTGCCGTGTCGCCGGCCCGAAAATCGGGGCCGCAGCGGTCCTGACGCTCATGCCGCGGGTGCGGGTGAGCCGATTTTGAGCATGGTTCGGTCGGGCCGAAGGGGGGGTGCGATGGGAATCCGTGTGCGCGTGTTTCGATTCCGCGGCCGCACCACCAGGGTCGCCGCCGGGCTCGTGCAGGCGGCCGTCGTCTTCGCCATCGCCGTCCAGGCGTGCGCCGCGGACGAGGCGCCGCCCGGAGCGGTGACGGTCGCGATCGCGACCGACGAGGTTCCAGGCATCGGTCACGTGGCGACCGACGAGGCGTGCAGCGACGCGCTGCGGTGCCTCTGCTGCCCCGACTGGCGGCAGTACGCGGTCTTCGACGCCCTCTTCCTCCAGCGGAACAACCAGGCCGGCGACCAGCCGCTCGTGTTCGACACCGACACCGGGGCGGCGGTGATGACGACGCAGAGTCTGCAGCCCTCCGTGGCCACGGGTGCCCGGGTCTTCTACGGGGAGCTCGCCACCGACACCTGGGGCTGGGAGGCCGGCTACACGGGCGTGTACGGCATGTTCGGCAGCGCCACCGTCGCCGGGGCGGCCAACCTCGGCCTGCCGCCGCCCCTGGGCCTCGCGGTCCACAACTTCGGCCAGGCCGACCAGGTGCGGGCCACGTATTGGTCCACGCTCAACATGGCCGAGTTCAACGTCTTCCGCTACGACTGCCGCACCGAGTGCGGCCGCCGCGCGCGGCAGAACTGCCACTGCATCGACTGGCTGGGGGGCTTCGTGTGGGCGGGCCTCGACGAGCAGGCGAACATCGAGGCGACCTGCTGCACTCCACCCGAGGCAGCCAACTACAAGGTCAGGACCAGCACGAACTACTACGGCGCCCAGGTCGGCATGCGCGGCCGCCGTGAATGGAACCGCTGGGCGGTCGAAGGCTGGTGGAAGACGGCGCTCTGCGGCACGACCGCCTCCCAGGGGGCGGACCCGATCGTCGGCACGATCTCGGGCATGGAACGGGGGGCCGTGTCGGCGTGGACGACCGGCGTCGGTTTCATCGGCAACCTCAACGCCACGCTCGTCTACCGGCTGACCGACGTCTGGGGGCTGCGTGCGGGATACAACATAATCTGGCTGACGAACGCCGCCCTCGCCCCGACGCAGTGGGATTTCGCAACCGCCGAGGGGGCCGGCACGGGCATCAACGACAACGGCGTCCTCTTCCTGCACGGCGCCAACCTCGGCGTCGAGGCCCGCTGGTAGCCGGCGCGCCCGCCGGGCGACGGACGCCCGCGTCGCGTGCCGTCCGCGGCCGACGGAGGCTCCCCCCGACGTCGGCCTCCCGGCCTCCGGGTACGATGGCGGGCTGGAGCCCCCATGCGTTCGTTCACCGACATCCTGGGCGAGACGAGCCTGGAGCGGAAGTGCCGCTTCCTGTTCGGCCTCTGCCTGTTCGTGCTCATCGCGGGGAGCTTCTGGGTCTACGGCAGCCGCACCGAGCGGCTCGTCTACGCGACCACGCGGAGCACCGGCCGCCACCTCGTGGACGCGGTCATGCTCCAGCAGCACTGGAAGACGCTGGAGAGCGAGCAGCAGTACGCCGCCACGATCGAGAGCCTCGGCCGGCTGCTGCAGAGCGAGCGGTACGACTGGCGGCTGCTCGACCCCGACGCCGGCCCCGCGGAGCGCGAGACCTTCAAGCGGCTCGACCAGGCCGTGCTCGACTACTTCCGCGACCGGCCGCCGCCCGCCGGCGACGCCGCGGCCGGCCCCGTCCCGCTCGCCGGGAGCGGGGCCGAGTACCGCGAGTTCCGCACCGAGGACGGCGACGAATACCACTACTACCAGCCGATCCGCTGGAAGACCGCCTGCCGTGGCTGCCACGAGTATCGCGGCGTGATCCGCGATCCGCCCCCGGGCGCCGCGGCCGACCATCCCCGCTACGCCGAGAACGACCTCATGGCGGTGGCCAAGGTCGTGATGCCCGACGCCGCCACGCGGAAGGCGATCAACCGCAACCGTGCCATCCTCCTCGCCACGGCGATCATGACCGTGTTCCTGGCGATGCTCGTTGCCTACGCGATCGTGCGGTTCGTGATCGTGAAGCCGCTGGCCCACCTCCGCGAGGTGAGCGAGGAGGTCAGGCGGGGCAACGTGCAGGCCCGGGCCGACGTCCACACGGCCGACGAGTTCGAGGAACTCGGCGTGGCCTTCAACCGCATGCTCCGCGGCCTCATCGACTCCCAGGAGGAGATGCGGAAGGCGAACCGCGCACTGGACGTGAAGGTGGACGAGCTCGCACAGGCCAACCTCAACCTCTATGAGATGAACCGGCTGAAGGGGGACTTCCTCGCCACCATGAGCCACGAGCTGCGGACGCCCCTCAACAGCATCCTCGGGTTCTCCGACGTGCTGGGCTCGATCCAGTCGCTCGACGACAAGCAGCGCCGCTACGTGGAGAACATCCGCAGTTCGGGCCGGATGCTCCTCGAGATGATCAACGACATCCTCGACCTCGCGAAGATCGAGGCTGGCAAGATGGAGGTGCGGCCGGCCGTGTTCGCGCTCGAGCCGGTCGTCTCGGCACAGTGCGACATGGTGCGGCCGCTCGCCGAGCGGAAGCGGATCGAGGTCTCGTTCGCGGTCGGCCCGGGCCTGGAGACGGTCGAGCAGGACATGGCGAAGGTGCAGCAGATCCTCGCCAACCTCCTCTCCAATGCCGTGAAGTTCACGCCGGAGGGAGGGCGGGTGGACGTCGCGGCGCGGGTCGCCGAGGAGCCGGCGGGCGAGTTCCTCGTCGAGGTCGCCGACACCGGCGTGGGCATCGCGGAGGAGGAGCAGCAGGCGGTGTTCGAGAAGTTCCGCCAGGGCCGCGTCTTCCAGGTGGGCGACGACGCGATGACCCGCGAGTACTCGGGCACGGGACTCGGCCTGTCGATCGTCCGCGAGCTCTGTCGGCTGCTGGGCGGCGACGTGACGCTCACCAGCCAACTCGGACGGGGCAGCACGTTCACGGTGCGGCTGCCGCTCAAGCTCGCCGTCGCGGAGCGGCCGGCCGAGCCGGCGCTCGCCGGCACCACCTGACGCACGACGGACGGGATCACCCCTGGGAGACGACGATGGCGAAGGAGCGCGACGGGGCGGAGGTGGTGCTGTTCACCGACGGGGCCTGCAGCGGCAACCCCGGGCCCGGCGGCTGGGCCTACATCCTCCGCCATCCCGGCAGCGGTCGGGAGACCAGCGACTCGGGCGCCGACCGCGACACCACGAACAACCGCATGGAGCTCACGGCCGTGGTCGAGGGGCTCAAGCAGCTCAAGCGGCCCACGGTCGTGGAACTCGTGACCGACAGCGTCTACGTGGGGACGGGCCTCGCCGAGTGGCTGCCGCGGTGGAAGAGCCAGGGCTGGAAGCGGAAGGAGAAGGGGCGGCTCGTGCCGGTGAAGAACGAGGACCTGTGGCGGGAGCTCGACCGCCTCGCCGCGGCCCACACGATCCGCTTCACGCACGTGGCCGGCCACTCGGGCCACGCGGAGAACGAGCGCTGCGACGAGAGGGCCGTCGAGGCCTACAAGGAGCTGCAGCGCAACGGGGGCGTGTGAGGATTTGCTCCACGTCGCGCGTGGCGGGCTGCGAACGGGGTTTGCCACCCTGATCGGCCGCCGCGGAGCCATTCGGCCTTCCATCCATATCCCATCGCTCGCGCTCCGGGCTTCCTGGAGCTGAAGCAAGGAGGGGTTGCCCGTGCCAATGGAGCCGACCTTGCCGGCACGCGGAGCCAGGATGGCGCAGCGTGACGGCACAGAGCGAGCGGAGCCCGGGCACCGATCCGCCGCAGGCGGATTGGTCGTGCGAAGCGAGCGTTCGGCGGAATTGGCATGGGCAACCCCGACCCACCACAGGGCGCCTGCGGTTCATGTGTGAGCCGTTAGACTTCTCCCATGGACGCCCCCGCACCGACCGCCCGCGATCCGGCGCTGACGACGCCGCTCGAGCGGCCGCCCGGCGTGGGGACCGCGCGGGCGCAGCGGCTGGAGAAACTGGGGCTCGTCACGGTTCGCGACGCCCTCCTCCACTTTCCGCGCGATTACCGGGACTTCTCCGGGGCCCACGCGGTCGCCGACCTCCGTGAGGGGGAGCACGCGTCGCTCGCCGGCACGGTCGTCGCCGTGGACTCCCGCACGACCGCCGCGGGCCGGCCGCTGCTGACCGTGACGCTCGACGCGGGGGGCGTGCGGGTCCGCGCGGTGTGGTTCAACATGCCGTTCCTCGCGAAGCGGTTCGCCGCCGGCATGCGGGTGGTCCTCGCCGGCCAGCCGCGGCGCGCCGCGGCCGCCTGGGAGTTTCCGCACCCCGACGTCCGCTGGCTCGATGCGGACGAGGGTGCCGAGGGCTCCGACTGGCTCGCCGTCTACCCGCTCGCCGAGGGCGTGCAGCAGTCGCAGGTGCGGATGGCCGTGCAGGCCGCACTCGACCATGCCGTCGATGCCTGGCCCGAGGCCTTTCCGGCGGGGCTTCTCGAGGCGAAGGGGCTCCTGCCCATCGGCCGGGCGATCCGCGAGATCCACCGGCCATCGTCGCGGGAGATGATGGACGCCGCGCGGCGACGGTTCGTCTACCAGGAGCTGTTCATGCTCCAGCTCGCGCTCCGCATGCACCGCAGCCGCCAGCACGAGCGGAGGGCGGCGCCCGCGCTCGTCGTCGATTCCCGCCTCGACGGCCGGATCCGGGCGCGGTTTCCCTTCGACTTCACGGCGGCCCAGCGGCGGGTGTGCGCCGAGATCGCGGCCGATCTCGCGCGGCCGGAGCCGATGAACCGGCTGCTCCAGGGGGACGTGGGCAGCGGAAAGACCGCCGTCGCCGTCTACGCGATGCTCGCGGCGGTCGGCACGACCGTGAAGGAGGCCGCGGGCGGCCCGGCAGCGAGCGGCGGCGAGCCGCGGCCGGTCACCGGGCCCGATGGGAAGCCGGAGCGCTACCAGGCCGCCATCATGGCTCCGACCGAGCTCCTCGCGCGACAGCACGCGGCCACGCTCGCGCGGATGCTCGCCGGCAGCGGTGTCGAGGTGCAGTTGCTCGTGGGCGGCCAGCCGGCGAAGCGACGGGAGCGGATCCTCGAGCGGATCGAGTCCGGTGCGGCCGGCATCGTGGTCGGCACGCAGGCCCTCGTGGCGGGGCAGGCGAGATTCCGGCACCTCGGTCTCGTCGTCATCGACGAGCAGCACCGCTTCGGTGTCGTGCAGCGGGCGGTGCTCCAGCAGGGGCAGGCCGAGCCGCACACGCTCGTGATGACGGCCACGCCGATCCCGCGGACGATCGCCCACGCCGTCTACGGCGACCTCGACGTGTCGGTGCTCGACGAGCAGCCGCCGGGCCGGCGGCCGGTCGCCACCTACCGCGTGGCCGCGGCCGACCTCGACCGCTGGTGGGATTTTTTCCGCAAGAAGCTCCGCGAGGGCCGCCGCGGCTACGTGGTCGTGCCGGCCGTCGAGGAGTCGAAGCGGGGGCTGGCCAGCGTCTCCTCCGCGTTCGAGGAGCTCGCGAACGGCCCGCTCGAGGCCTTCCGGCTCGGCCTCGTCCACGGCCGCCTGAAGCCGGCGGCGAAGGATGCCGTGATGGAGGACTTCCGCGCGGGAAAGCTCGACGTGATCGTGGCGACGAGCGTCATCGAGGTGGGGATCGACGTGCCCGAGGCGACGATCATGACGATCCTCGACGCGGAGTCGTTCGGCCTCGCGCAGCTCCACCAGCTCCGTGGTCGCGTGGCCCGCGGCGGCGTGCAGGGCATCTGCGGCGCCGTCACGGCGGATGCCGCGGCGCCGCACCCCCGGGTGGATGCCTTCGCCGCCACGACCGACGGCTTCGCGCTCGCGGAGCAGGACCTCCTGCTCCGCGGCCCGGGCGACCTCGTCGGCACTCGGCAGAGCGGCGCGCCGCCGCTCTACCTCGCCGACCTGCTCCGCGACGGCTCGGTCGTGGCCGAGGCCCGCCGCGACGCACTCGAGTTCTTCGAACGCGACCCGGCCTTGGCCGACCCGGCCCATGCGCACCTGCGGCGGGTCATCCTCGACCGCTGGGGGCCGACGCTCGGCCTGGGCCAGGTGGGCTGACGCCGGTGGCGTTCACGCGGTCGGGGCGGTGGCGGCGACCCGCCAGGCCGTGCCGTCGCGCTCCACCCGGCGGTAGAGCGTGTCGCGCTCCACCGGTTCGCGGCCCGCCTCGCGGATCAGGCGGGTGAGTTCCTCGACCGAGAGCACCTCCGGCGTCGTCGCGCCGGCGTCGTGGTAGATGAGCTCGTGGCGGACCGTGCCGTCGATGTCGTCGGCCCCGTAGGCGAGCGCCGCCTGGGCCGTGCCGACGCCGAGCATGATCCAGTAGGCCTTCAGGTGGTCGAAGTTGTCGAGCACGAGCCGGCTGATCGCCATCGTCCGCAGGCTCATCGCGGCGGAGGGCTTGGGGATGTGCGCCAGCCGCGTGTTGTCGGGATGGAAGGCCAGCGGGATGAAGGTCTGGAAGCCGCCGGTCTCGTCCTGCAGCTCGCGGAGCTTGAGCAAATGGTCGGTGCGGTGGAAGGCGTTCTCGATGTGGCCGTAGAGCATCGTGGCGTTGCTCCGCAGGCCGAGTTCGTGGGCCGTGCGGTGGATTGCGAACCACTCCCGCGTGTCGGCCTTGTGCTCGCAGATCTTGTCGCGGACTTCGGGGTGGAAGATCTCGGCCCCGCCGCCGGGCAGGCTGCCCAACCCCGCGTCCTTCATCTCGACGAGGATGTCGCGGACGCTCCGCTTCGTGAGGTGGCAGAACCAGTTGATCTCGACCGGCGTCCAGGCCTTGAGGTGGAGCGTCGGGTAGGCGTCGTGGAGCAGGCGGACGACGTCCAGATACCAGTCGTAGTCCTTCTGGTGGTGGAGGCCGCCGACGATGTGCATTTCGGTCGAGCCGGCGTCCACGGCCTCGCGGCCGCGGGCGAGGATCTGCTCGTCG
>JBJTPA010000071.1:0-18470 GCA_046074885.1 Planctomycetaceae bacterium | reverse complement strand
CGCGCGATCGCTGCTGCACACCCCCGCGGCAAGCGGGTGGTGCTGGAACTGGCCGCGCCGCCGGGGAATCGCGGCGGGCCACTCTGGCTGGCGATCGAGCCGCGGATGACCGGGCTGATGCTGCTCGCCGAGCCGCCGTCGGCCGAGCACGTGCGGATGATCGTGCGGCTGGCGCCGCGGCGCGGCGGCCCGCGGGGGTTCACGTTCTGGGACCGCCGCGGTCTCGGCACGATCCGGCTCCTCGACGTCCGCGGCCTCGACGCTGCGTGCGGCCCGGGAAGGCTCGGCCCCGACGGCCTCGCGATCACGGCCGCGGACCTCGCGGCGGCGCTCGGACGCTCGCGCCGCGCCGTGAAGGTCGCGCTTCTCGACCAGCGGGCCGTCGCGGGCATCGGCAACATCTACGCCGCCGAGATCCTCTTCCGCTGCGGCATCGATCCGCGCACGCGCTGTCGGTGTCTCCGCGGCGGGGACTGGGACGCCATCGCGGCGACGACGAGGCAGGTCCTCGCCGAGGCGGTCCGCCTCGAGGGCTCCTCGATCGGCGACGAGACGTACCGCACCGTCGAGTCCCGCGCGGGCCGGTTCCAGAGGCGGCATCGCGTGTACGGCCGCGCCGGCCTGCCGTGCCCGGCCTGCGGCACGGAGATCCGGCGGTTCGTGCAGGCGGAGCGGGCCACGTTCCACTGCCCGTCATGCCAGCGGCGCGGGCCGCCGGGACGACGGCGGGATTTGGCACGGCGTGCGCGGATGCCGTAGTCTCCCTCACGGGACGTCCCCGGAGCCATAGCAGCCATGAGCCTCTCCCGCCGCGGATTCCTCGCCGCGACCGCCGCCACGCTCGCCGCTCGCGGCCTCGTCCGCGCCGGCGCCCCGGCCGCCGGCACGTCGGAGACGCTCGCCGCGCGGCTCCACGAGTCGCTCACGCCGGAGCAGCGGAAGGCGATCTGTTTCGCCTGGGACCACAAGCATCCCAAGTTCGGCCTCCTGCGGACACGCGTCGGCAACAACTGGAACGCCACCGAGCCCGAGGTGGCCGGCGACTTCTTCACCAAGGACCAGCGACGGCTCGTTCGCGAGATCTTCGAGGGGCTGGTCGATCCCGCCTGGCACGAGCGGTTCGACAAGCAGCTCGAGGACGATTGCGGCGGCTTCGGCCACGGCCAGTCGATCGCGCTCATCGGCCAGCCGGGCAGCGGGAAGTTCCAGTTCCTGCTCACTGGCCGCCACATGACGCTCCGCTGCGACGGCGATTCGGCCGAGCACGTCGCCTTCGGCGGGCCGATCTTCTACGGCCACGACGCCGGCGGCTTCGACGAGGAGAAGGACCATCCCGGCAACGTCTTCTGGCCGCAGGCGCTCGCGGCCAACGGCGTGTTCGCGATGCTCGACGGGAGGCAGCGAGAGGCGGCGCTCGCCGCGAACCTGCCCCGCGAGAACGCGATCGGCTTCCGCGGCGCGAAGCCCGGCGCCGCCGGCATCCCGGTGTCGGAACTCTCGCCCGACCAGCGGGCGGAACTCGAGCGGGTGCTCGGCGTGCTGCTCGAGCCCTACCGCACCGTGGACCGCGACGAGGTCCGCGGCTGCCTGGCGCGGCAGGGGGGCCTCGACCGGTGCCGGCTCGCCTTCTACACGCAGGGCGACATCGGCGGCGATCGCGTCTGGGACAACTGGCGGCTCGAGGGCCCGGCCTTCGTGTGGCACTACCGCGGCGCGCCGCACGTGCACGTCTGGGTGAACGTGGCCGACTCGCCCGACGTGCCCACGAACGCCTGACCCATCGCCGCATGACCGACTGCTGCATCATCGGCGGGGGCGTCGTCGGCCTGTCCATCGCGCGGGAACTCGCCGGCCGTGGCCTCTCCGTCCGCGTGCTGGCCCGCGGCACGGGCCGCGACACGACCTCGTGGGCCGCGGCGGGCATCCTGCCGCCGGCACCGACGTGTCCCGGGATGTCGGCGGGCGACGCGCTCACGGCCTGGAGCGACGGCCTCCTGCGGCGATGGGCCGACGATCTCCGCGTGGAGACGGGAATCGACGTCGGGCTGCGGGAGTGCGGCGGTCTCCACGTGGCCGCGACGGCCGCGGCGCTCGAGCGGCTTCGCGGCGCCGCCGATGCGTGGCGTCGCGAGGGCGCCCCCTGCGAATGGCTCGATGCCGCGGCGCTCGCGGCCTGCGAGCCGACCCTCGCCGGCGCGGTCGCCCGCGGCGGCCTGCTCGGCGGGTTCCTGTTGCCCACGGAGCAGCAGGTCCGGACGTCGCGGCTGCTCGACGCGCTGGAGCGGTCGTGCACGCTGCGCGGCGTCACGGTGTCGCCCGCCGACGTCACGGGCATCGACGCGGCCGGCGGCACGGTCCGCGGCATCGACGTCCGCGCGGCCGCGGGCGTGGAGCGGGCGACGGCCGCGACCTACGTGCTCGCCGCCGGGGCGTGGACCGGCGGGCTCGCCGCGGCGCTCGGACTCCGCATCGAGACGCGGCCGATCCGCGGGCAGATCGTGCTCCTGCGGCTGCCGCGGCCGGTGCTCGGCCGCGTCGTGAACCGCGGTCTCGACTACCTCGTGCCCCGCGAGGACGGCCGGCTGCTCGTGGGCTCGACGCTCGAGGACGTCGGGTTCGACGCCTCGACGACGGCCGGCACCGTGGCCCGGCTCCGGGGCGTGGCCCGCGACCTGCTCGGCCGTGCTGCGGAGGCGCCGGTGGAGCGGGTGTGGGCCGGGCTGCGTCCGGGCACGGTGGACGGGCTGCCCACCATCGGCCGCGTGCCCGGCATCGACAACGCGGTGGTGGCCGCGGGCCACTTCCGTGCGGGCATCCACCAGTCGGCCGGCACCGCGGTGCTCGTCGCGGACCTCGTCACCGGCCGGCCGCCGCCGCTCGACGTCACGCCGTTCGCCGCGGACCGCCCGTCCGCGCCGCCCGGCCCCGACTCCGTCACCGCGATGCTGGCCCGCGCAGCCGCCGCGGACTCGCCGTAACAGCGGGCGCCAGCCTGTGGCCCAGTCACCTCGCAGTTGGAATCAGTAGCCCAGTCGCCTCGCAGTTGGAATCAGTAGCCCAGTCGCCTCGCGACTGGGAACAGCGGTTCAGTCATCTCGCGACTGGATTCCGGCGCGTGGCACAGCCAGCGAAACCCGGTTGCGAGGCAACCGGGCCACGGGTTGGCCTGCGGATCACGCGTGGGCCGTGTCAGGCCGCGAGCAGCGAGAGTCGGCGGTGGATCGCCTCGATGTCGTCCGCGTCGAGCGAGCCGTCGGGCCGGGCCTCGGCGACGAGCGTTGCGAACTCGGCCAGCCGCGCGACGACGGCCGGGATGCCCGCGGCGATCTCGTGGATGGTCCGTGCGACCGCGGCACGCGTCTCCGGGGCCATGCGGCCGGGGCCGCCGGCATAGAGGGTGGCGTCGAGCACCCCGCGGGTCTCCTCAGCGGTGAATGGTCGCAGCACGGCACGCAGCCCCACCGCCCGCACGAGCCGCGGATCGCGCGACACGAGCGACAGGAGCCGCCCCTCGCCGGCCAGTACGAGGCTCGCCTCGGGCCGCCGCGACCGGACGGCGTCGAGGAGCCGCACGAGCTGCGCGACGTCGGCCAGGTGCGCGTCGTCGGCGAGCACGACCTCGGGCAGATCGACCGCGGCCACGCCGTCGAGCCAGGCCGCGAGCGGGCGCCGCTCGATCCGGCGACCCGCCCCGGCCGCGAGTCGGTCGAGGACCACCGTCTTGCCGGTGCCGGCGGGGCCGCAGAGCAGGGCCACGCCGCCGGGCCGCTCCACGGCGTAGGCGAGCCGCGCGACGGCCGCGCGGCGGGAGTCTGTGAGCGGTTCGATCGCCGGGGTGGTCATGCCGCGGCGCCTCCGTCGCGGTCCGCGGCCTCGAGCGGGCCAGTGAACGTGAGCACCTCGCCGAGCACCTCGATGCCGAGCGCCTCGAGCGCCGCCTGCCTGGCGAAGCCCCCCGCCGCGCCGGCCCGCCGCACGAGGATGACCGCGTCGCATCCCTGGGTCGCGAACTGCAGGGTGGAGCGGCGGATGGGGCCCGGTGGAAACCAGATCCCAGCGTCCACGAGGATGATCCGCCTGTCGTGGGTCGGGCCGCGGCCGTCCGGCCCGTCGGCCACGCGGGCCAGATCGGTTGGAGATGCGCAGGCGACCTCGCGGCCGCGGGACCGCAGCGTCGTGGCGAGGCACTCGACGAGCGTCGAGCGGCCCTCGCGGGGCCGGCTGCCGGCGACGGCGATCGTGCGGAGGCCGCGCTGGCGGGCGGCCTCCACGTGGCCGGCAAGCGCGGCCCACTCCGCCGGCACCCGGGCCAGGAGCCTTTCGACGGGCGACTCCACCGCGACGGGATCGACATCGGGAGGCGCGTCGCCGCCGTCCGCCGGACCGGCCGCCCGTGGTGGCTCGACGGCCGCGGCCGGCTCGGGCTGCCCCGGCGCGATTGCGAGCCTCCGCAGGAACACGGCGTCGAGCGGGTCGAGACTCATCGGACGACGGCTCCACCGGTCGCCGGCGGGCTGGTGGATGCGGCCTCGGATGCGGCCGGCTCGCTGGCCAGCCGGACCTCGCTCCGCTGCCGCTCGAGCCGCACGTGGTCGTTCCACGACGCGAGGAACCACGAGACGACGGCGACGACCGCGAGCGCGGCGACGGGCCAGGTCGGCCACGCGTCCGAGAGACGGGCCAGGAAGCCGGCGCGCCGGAGTGGCCGCCAGGCCCGCTCCGGATGCGCCTCGCGCCTCGGCGCGGCGTCCTCGCGCTCGGACACGTCCGGAATGCGTGCGATGATCGGCATGGCTCCCCTCCGGACCAGCATCGTCGCCACGGGAGGGACCGCTTGAGCGGCCGGGCCGGATGGGCGGGCCGGGGGGTTTCGCGAGCCCGAAGGGCGGGGAAACCGGTATGACGCCCTTCACGGTATGCCCCGCCTGCCCAGTCGCCTATGATGCCGGAACACCCGGAAAAACCGGCCCGAACACCGGCTCCGACCGCCGCCCGGACACCCGATGCCCACGCCCGTCCCGCCCCGCGCCCCCGACATCCGGGAGATCCTCGCCAGCCGCATCGCGATCCTCGACGGCGCCATGGGGACGATGGTCCACCGGCTGGAGCTCGACGAGCGGGGCTTCCGGGGCGAGCGGTTCGCCGACCACGGCCGCGACCTCAAGAACTGCATCGACGTCCTCGCGCTCACCCAGGGGGATGCGATCCGCGGCATCCACGCGGCCTACTTGGAGGCCGGCGCCGACATCGTCGAGACCAACACGTTCGGCGCCACGAGCGTGGCGCTGGCCGACTTCGGCCTCCAGCGCCACACCCGCGAGATGAACCTCGTCGCGGCGGGCCTCGCCCGGGCGGCGGCCGACGACTGGACGGCGCGGACGCCCGACAAGCCACGGTTCGTGGCCGGCTCGATCGGGCCCACGAACAAGCAGCTCTCGATCGCCGGCAACGTGGCCGACCCCGGTCATCGCGACGTGACGTTCGACCAGATGGTGGCCGCCTACCGCGAGCAGATCGAGGCCCTCCTGGACGGCGGCGTGGACCTGCTGCTCGCCGAGACCGCCTTCGACACGCTCGTCCTCAAGGCCTGTCTCCACGCGATCGAGCGGGTGTTCGCCGACGGCGGCCGCCGGGTGCCGGTGATGGCCTCGTTCACGATCTTCGAGGGGGGCCGCACGCTCTCGGCCCAGACGGTCGAGGCCTGCTGGACGAGCATCTCCCACATCGACCTGCTCTCGGTAGGCATCAATTGCGCGCTCGGGCCGGAAAAGCTCCGCACCCATGTCGCCGACCTGTCGCGGATCACGCCCCGCTTCGTCAGTTGCTACCCGAACGCGGGCCTCCCCAACGCCCTCGGTGGCTTCGACGAGACGCCGGAGATGATGGCCTCGGTGCTCAGGGAGTACGCGGAGGCGGGCTGGCTCAACGTCGTCGGTGGATGCTGCGGCACGACGCCCGCCCACATCGGGGCGATCGCCGACGTCATGCGGCAGTACCCGCCGCGGGCGCCCGCCGCGCCGCGGCGCCGCAGCCGCTACTCGGGCCTGGAGATGCTCGAGATCCGGCCGGAGAGCAGCTTCACCGTCGTCGGCGAGCGGACGAACGTGACCGGCTCGCGGGCCTTCGCCCGGCTCATCAAGGAGGATCGCTACGAGGAGGCCCTCGGCGTCGCCCGCCAGCAGGTGGAGAACGGGGCCAACGTCATCGACGTCAACGTGGACGAGGGGATGCTCGACGGGCCGGCCGTGATGACGAAGTTCCTCACGCTCCTGTCCAGCGAGCCGGAGATCGCCAAGGTCCCGATCATGATCGACTCCTCGCGATTCGAGGTGCTCGAGGCGGGGCTCAAGTGCATCCAGGGGAAGGGGATCGTCAACTCGATCAGCCTCAAGGAGGGGGAGGTGACGTTCCTCGAGCACGCGCGAATCGTCCGCAGCCACGGGGCCGCGGTGGTGGTGATGGCCTTCGACGAGCAGGGCCAGGCCACCGATGTGGACCGCCGGGTGGCGATCTGCGAGCGGGCCTACCGGCTGCTCACCGAGCGTGCCGGTTTTCCGCCGGAGGACATCATCTTCGACCCCAACATCCTCACGGTCGCAACCGGGATCGAGGAGCACAACCGCTACGCCCTCAACTTCATCGAGGCGACGCGGATCATCAAGGAGCGGATGCCGCTCGTGAAGGTGTCGGGCGGCGTGAGCAACATCTCCTTCTCGTTCCGCGGCAACGACGCGGTTCGCGAGGCCATGCACGCCTGCTTCCTTTACCACGCCATCCGGGCCGGCATGGAGATGGGGATCGTCAACGCGGGCCAGCTCGCCGTCTACGAGGAGATCGAGCCGGAGCTCAGGACGCGGATCGAGGACGTGCTCTTCGACCGGCGGCCCGACGCCACCGAGCGGCTCGTCGAGTTCGCCGAGACGGTGAGGAAGCAGGACGGGCCGGGCCAGGCCCAGGCCGACGCCTGGCGGAGCCTCGACGTCGAGGAGCGGATCACCCACGCGCTCGTGAAGGGCGTGGCCGACCATGTCGAGGCCGACGTCGAGGAGGCCCGGGGCCGCTACGCCACGAGCCTGGAGATCATCGAGGGTCCGCTGATGCGGGGCATGCAGGTGGTCGGCGACCTGTTCGGCGAGGGGAAGATGTTCCTCCCGCAGGTCGTGAAGAGCGCCCGCGTGATGAAGAAGGCCGTGAACCACCTGCTGCCCCACATGGAGGCCGAGCGGGCCGCGTCGGGCGTGGAGCAGGCGAAGCGGGGACGCGTGCTCATGGCCACCGTGAAGGGCGACGTGCACGACATCGGCAAGAACATCGTGGGCGTGGTGCTCGGCTGCAACAACTACGAGGTGGTCGACCTCGGCGTGATGGTGCCCTGCACGAAGATCATCGACGAGGCGATCCGCACCGAGGCCGACGTGGTGGGGCTCTCGGGCCTGATCACGCCGAGCCTCGACGAGATGGTGCAGGTGGCCCGCGAGTTCGAGCATGCGAAGCTCACGGTGCCGCTGCTCATCGGCGGCGCCACCACCTCCGCCCGGCACACGGCCGTGAAGATCGCGCCGGCCTACTCCGGCGAGGTGGTGCACGTGACCGACGCCTCGCGGGCGGCCGGCGTCGTGGAGAAACTGCTCAACCCCGCCTCACGCGAGGCGTTCGCGAAGGCCAACCGCGACGCCCAGGCCCGTGACCTGGAGAACTTCCGGCGGCGGCAGGAGACGAAGCTCGTGCCCTACGCCACGGCCTGCGCGAGGCGCTGGACGACCGACTGGGCGACGGCCCCGATCTACGTGCCGGAGTTCCTCGGCGTGCGGACGCTGGAGCGGATCCCGCTCGCCGACCTCGTGCCGTTCATCGACTGGTCGCCGTTCTTCATGTCGTGGGAGCTGAAGGGAAAATATCCTGCGATCCTCGACGACTCGGTCGTGGGCGCGGAGGCCCGGAAGCTCCACGCCGACGCCACGCGAATGCTCGAGGGAATGGTCCGCGACGGCCTGCTCGGGGCGAAGGCGGTCTACGGCTTCTTTCCGGCCAACTCGGTGGGCGACGACATCGCGCTCTACGCCGACGAGTCGCGCTCTGCCGAGGTTGGCCGGGTGCACACGCTCCGCCAGCAGTGGGAGCGGCAGGGGCAGGAGGTCTTCCACGCGCTGGCCGACTTCGTGGCCCCGGCGGAGAGCGGCCGCAGGGACTACCTCGGCGCCTTCGCCGTCACCGCGGGCCACGGCTGCGACGAGCTCTGCCGGAGGTACGACGCCGACCACGACGACTACTCGTCGATCCTCGCCAAGTCGCTCGCCGACCGTCTGGCCGAGGCGGCCGCGGAGTGGCTGCACGCCAGGGTTCGCCGCGAGTGGGGCTACGGCAGGGCCGAGCGGCTCACGAACGAGGATCTCATCGAGGAGAAGTACCGGGGCATCCGGCCGGCCCCCGGCTACCCGGCCTGCCCGGACCACACGGAGAAGCGGTCGATCTTCGCCTGGCTGGACGCGGAACGTGGGGCGGGAATGACGCTCACGGAGAGTTGCGCGATGTTGCCGGCCGCGAGCGTCTCGGGGCTCTACTTGGCCCACCCGGAGAGCCGATACTTCGCGGTGGACCGGCTGACCCGCGAGCAGGTCGAGGCCTACGCGGCCCGCAAGGGGATGCCGGTCGCCGAGGTGGAACGATGGTTGGCGCCGAATCTCGGCTACGACGCGTGAGGATTGCGGTGCAAGGGGCGTCTTGGCCCAAGCCCGCTGCGGGCCGGTACGAGTTCCCTCGCTGAGGGCCGAAGCGGCCCAAGGCTCGGGATCCTCGCACCGAGCCCTCTGCCTCCCGCATGAAGACGAAACGAGGCTTCGCGATGGCCAATCACGCGTCTTCTTCGGCTGAAGGGGGTGGGGGACGGAAGCCGCGGGCGCGGCGGGTGATCCTCGACACGGGGGCCGTCGCGCCGCCGCCGGGGGCCACGGGCCTCCTCGTCGAGCGGTTCATGGACCACGTCCGCCACGAGCGCGGCCTCTCCGCCAACACGCAGGCCGCCTACCGCCGCGACCTCCGCGACTTCGCCGCCTGGCTCGGCGGGCGGCCCGCCGCGTCGATCGACGTCCGCGGCCTCGGCGATTACTTCGCCCACCTCGCGAAGAAGGGGCTCGCGCGGGCGAGCATCGCGCGGCAGGCGGCGGCGCTGCGGACCTTCTACGCCTTCCTGCAGCTCGAGGGCGTGGTCGCCGAGAGCCCGGCCGAACTCGTCGCCCCCGGCCGCCGCGACGACGCCATCCCGGGCACGCTCTCGCCCGACCAGGTGGACCGGCTCCTCGACGCGCCGGAGCGGCGCACGGCGAGCGGCCGCCGCGACCGGGCGCTGCTCGAGCTGCTCTACGCCACGGGCTGCCGGGCCTCCGAGGTGTCGGCGCTGCGGCTCGCCGACGTCCACCTCGCGGAGAACTTCTGCACCTGTCGCGGCAAGGGGAACAAGGAGCGGGTCGTGCCACTGGGCCGGCGGGCGATCGCCGCCGTGCGCGAGTGGATCGACGGGCCGCGGCGGGAATTCGCCGCGCGGGCCGGCGGCGCGCCCGCGTGGGCGCTGCTCTCGTCGCGGGGCAACCGCCTGTCGCGGATGCGGATCTGGGAGATCGTCCGCGCGCACGCCGCCGCGGCCGGGATCCCGCCCGACGTCGGCCCCCACACGCTCCGCCACAGCTTCGCCACCCACCTCGTGGCCGGCGGCGTCAACCTGCGGCACGTGCAGGAGATGCTCGGCCATGCGAGCATCGCGACCACCCAGCGCTACACCCACGTCGACGCCGGCCGCCTCAAGGGCGTGCACGGCCGGTTTCATCCCCGCGGGTGATCGGAACCCGTAGACCAGTTGCCTCGCAACTGGAGCGCCGGCTGCATTCCCGGTCGCGAGGCGACCGGGCTACGAGGCAGAGAGGGAAACGTGCGCCGCCTCACTTCGCCTTCTTCGGCGGCGTGAACTTGATCTTCTTGACCAGCTCGACGACCGTGCCGTCCGGCTGAACCATGCCGGAGACGGCCGTGATCGCGCGGACCACGTTGTCGTACTTGAGGGCGTAGTCGCAGTCGAGTTCGACCTCCGCCTTGTCGGCGGAGGAGCCGGGGCCGGTGCCCACGAGGTCGATGATCTTCCGCCGCAGGTCGTCGAAGTCCGTCACCGCCTGGCCGTTCATCGACAGGCTCGCCCGGCTGCCGTCGTCGGCCGCGGTCATCTTCACGCGGATCGGCGGGATCTCGTTCTCCTGCACGGCCCCCCGGCTCGGCCCGAGCGGCATCTTGATGTCGAAATCGCCCTCCACGCTCACGTCCTTGAGCGTGAGCATGAAGAACGTGATCAACTGGAACACGACGTCGATCATCGGCGTCATGTCGATGGCGATCTTGTCGGGGAGTGCTTCGCGTTCCTTCGGCATGGCGTCACTTCGACTCGTCGTATTCGGCCCGGAGCACGAACCGCTCGAAGCCCTTCTCCTGGCAGGCCTTCACGAGGTCCTGCACCATGCCCGTCTTCGCGTTCTTGTGCCCGCGAACGACCACGGTCGCCCCGCTCGGCTCCTTGCCGGCGGAGAGAAGCACCCGCTTCTCGTTCTCGAGATACGCCCCGATGTCCTGCATGGCGACGGGCTCGCCCGCGTAGATGATCCGCCCGTCCTGCATCACCTGGAGCGCGACCGGGTCGGGCGGAGGCGATTCCGGCGGCTTGGCCAGCTGGCTCATCGGCAGCTGGATCCGGTCGTCGCGGACCGCCTCCGAGAAGTTCAGCGTGAACACGAAGAACGTGATCAGCTGGAACGTCACGTCGATCATCGGCGTCATGTCGATGTCGGTCTTCGACGGTTCGCCGCCACTCTTGCGCGCCATGCCGGATGCCTCTCCGCCCCCGGGGTGCGGGGGCTCGTGTCACTTCTTGGCGATGTTCTGGAACCGCGACATGAGCCGCATGCTCTCGTCGTCAACGTCGGCGTTGAACTTCTGCAGCCAGTTCTTCAGGATCGCGTAGCAGGCGATGGCGGGGATGGCCAGCCAGAGCCCGATGAGCGTCGTGACGAGGGCCTGCGAGATGCCGGTGGCGAGCTCGTTGGGCTTGGGCGTGGTGGTGCTCTGGGCGATCTTCATGAACGCCGCCACCATCCCGTCAACCGTGCCGAGCAGTCCGAACATCGGCGCCAGGGCGCCGATGAGCGAGACGAAGCTGATCTTGTGCTCCAGCTTCATCGACTCCTCGCCCTCGGCCGCCTGCATCGCCTCGACGGCCGCGGGATAGCCGGAACTCAGCTTGCCCATGCCCGCGGCGAGCACCTTGCCGAGGTAGGACTCGTCGTTCTTCGCCAGCTCGAAGGCCCCCTGGTAGTCCTTCGACTCGAGCAGGGCCTCGAAGGAGGTGCTGAGCGCCGGCGGCATGAGCACGTCCTTGCGGAACTGGAGGAAGCACATCACGAGCAGCGCCACGAGGCCGAACGACAGCGAGAGGAACACGATCACGTACTTGAGGCCGAGCGAGACGTAGAGGAACGTCAGGTAGCTCTGGCCCTCGGCCTCGGGCTCCTCGTCGTCGCCCCCGCCGTCCTCCTGGGCACAGGCCACGTCGGGCACGAGCACCGGCGCCAGCGTCACCGCGCCCCATGAACACGCGAGGCACGCGGCCACGAGGGTCCGGCCCACCCAGCCCACGACCCACGAGCCCGCTGCTCCACGCCCACCGACCGTCGCTTCCACGTGCATGATCCGCTCCTCGGGAAGAAATCGTGAATCTCGTGCGTCGTCCCGCTCAGCCCTTGCCCGACGCGGCCAGCGCCTTCGTCCAGCGGCTGTTCGGGTACGACGTCTCCAGTGACTGCCTGGCCTCGCGGGACCGCTCCGGCTTCTCGACTTTCTGCCAGAGCTGCACGAGGTTGTACAGAGCCTCGGAGTGGCTCTCGGGGACCGAGTTGTACACCAGATCGACGGTCAGGAAGGCGATCAGTGCGTCCTGTTCCTTCCCGGCGGCCCGTTGGGCGTCGCCGAGGGCCGCGAATGCCCGGCCGAGGAGCTCCCGATCCTCCGGCTTGGCGTCGCGGATCACCCCCTGAAGCACCTTGATCGCGTCGGTGGCCTTGCCCTGCCGGGCGAGGCAGCGGGCCCGGCCCGCCTCGGCCTCCCGCTTCTGGCGGGCGCTGGCCTCGTCCTTGGGGTCGGTCGGAGTCTGGGCGGCGTCGGCGTACTCCTTCTCCGCCTCGGCGTACTTCTTCTGCTCGTAGAAGGAGCCCGCCTTCGCCGTCGCCGCCCGCACCCGGTAGGCCGGCGAACCCTTCTCGAGCGCCGCGTACGCCGCGGTGGCCGCGTCGAACTTGCCGGCCCGCACGAGCAGGTCGCCGAGCAACTCGTTGGCGGGGAAGAAGTGGTGGCTGCGGGGATGCTTCTGCAGGAAGTCACGCAGCCCCTTCTCGGCGCCGGCCACGTCGGCGCCGGTCGCCGTGGCCAGCCGGGCGGCCGCCGCGGCCCGCACGAAGGCCACCTCGGCCAGGACGTTGTCGGGGGCACCGTCGAGTTCGACCTGCTCGATCTTGGCGAGTTCCCCGAGGGCGCCGGCGGCGTCCTGCCGCTGGAGGAGGGTGCGGGCACTGCGGAGCGCATCGGGCTCGCCCGAGAAGGCCACGAACAGGAGCCGCTCGATCGGCACCCGCTTCGACTCCTCGTCGCGCTGGTCCTTGATCTCCACGTCGCCAGGGCCGATGGAGACGATCTCGCCGACGATCTCCGTCTTGTCCGTGAGCCGCACGCGGTCGGGCGTCTGGGCCGGGGCGACCGCGGGCAGGACGGCGAGGGCGGCCGCCACCCACTGGGTGAAGGGGCGTCGCGACACTCGCATCCGGCCGGTCGTCGTGGTGTTCATGGTTGCTCCGGCCGGACGCGCCGGACCGTCGGTGTCATTTTGCCACTGCGGCCGCGGGGGGCGCGGCCGCCGCGGCCTGCTCGTCGAGTTCGGCGAAACCGCGAGGGTTCGCGGAACCCTGCTGCTTCTGGATCTCCTTGAGCAGCTTCTCGAACCGCGACTGGAGCGCCGGCCCGCCCATGTCGGGATACATCTTGCGGGTGAAGGCGACGGAGGACTGCGCCTTTTCGAGCAGGTCCTTCGCCTTGTCGGGCGACTTGCCCGGCAACTGGGCCAGGGCCAGGAGGCACTCCGCCTGCTGGAAACGGGCCGCGAAGAACTGGTCACGGGACTTGAGCGACTTCTCGTCGTCGCCCGCAAACGCCTGCCGCTGCACCTTCTTGGCCAGGCCGTTCCAGCCCCAGATTTCGACCGGTCCGCCGGTGCGGCCCACCAGCGCCTCGCGAAACTTCGTCTCGGCGGCCGCCGCGTCGGTGGCGGCCAGCGCCCGGCCGGCGGCCTGCAGGATCTCGGCCGCCTGCACCTGCGTGTCGAGCGAATTCTGCCGCTTCGCGTCGGAGAGGATCCAGTCGATCTGCTCCTGGGCGTCGTCCCAGCGGCTGCGCTCCTTGTAGATCAAAGCCATCTTCAGGCGGATCGAAGGCTCGAACCGCGTGACGTCGGAGTCGCCCTTCTTCTCGAGGAGTTTCTTGTAGACGTCCGCGGCCCGGTCGAGGTACTGCTCGGCCTTCGTCTTCGGCACGATCGCGCCGGTGCCCTTGCCGGAACCGAGCGCCAGGTAGGTGGTGGCCACCCAGATCTGCGAGTTCACCTTCGGGTCGCGCTTGGCGAGGCCGTCGAGGAACTTCTCGAAGCCGCCGAGGATGGCCACGGCCTTCTCGCGGGCCTCGGCATCGGCGGCGGCTCCGCCCAGCCGCTCGAGCTGCTCCTGGAGCTGGCGGGCCATCGAGGTGTACATCGACGTCAGCCGCGCCGACTTCTCCTCCGACTCCCCGGAGCCGGCGAGCTTCTCCAGGGCGTTCATCGCCTGCTGGGCCTTGTCGAGCTGCTCGGTCTGGATGAACGCCCGCAGGGCCACGCCGAGGGCGCTCTCGGCGAACGAGCCCTCGCGGAGCGTCGGGTCGGCCTTCGGATCGGTGACGATCGTCCACGGACCGGAGCCGGGGGCCTCGAGGAGCTTGACCGCCAGCGCCGCGTCCCCCTCGTCGAGGGCGATCTGGGCCCGCGCGAGGGCCGCCGCGGCGGCGGACTTCAAGGCCGTGCCGGCGGCCGGCGGGGCCTTCAGAGCCTCGTCGAGATAGCCGCGGGCCTTCTGCTTCCAGGCGGCGACCGTCGCCTCCGGCACGCGCCCGGCCTCCTCGGGCCGTCCCTGCTCGACCACGGACCGCCAGAGGGTGGCGCCGGCGCGGCCGACGACCGCCGCCCGCCCGGCCGAGCCCGCCGGCAGCGAGTCCACGAGTTCGACGAGCACCCGGGGATCCTTCGCCTCGATGGCGTTGCTGACGAGGATGTTGAGCGCGTCCGCCCCCTCCTTCTCGCTGGGCCAGATTCGCGCGATGCTCCTCGCGAGCGCGTCGAGCCGCTTCCGGGCGGCGGCCGCCGCCGCCTTGTCGCCGCCTCGGGAGACCTGCTGCAGCGACGCCATGGCGATCGCCCCCGCCTGGCGGCTGCCCAGCGCGTTGGGGAACCGCTCGACGAGCATCGAGCCCACGTCGGCGGACTCGGCGTAGCGCCTTGCGTCGTAGAGCAGGAACGTCCGCATGTAGTGGGCTCGGTTGACGGCCTCCTCGGGCACCGGCTCGGCCCCCTTCTCGGTCGCGGCGGCCTTCGCCAGCCCCTCGTCGAGCCTCGCGAGAGCAGCGTCGCGGGCCGCGCCGGCGGCGGCCATCGCGGCCGTGGCGTCCTTGTCATCGGCCTGCAGCTTCTTGGCCTCCGCCTGCTTCTCCTGCATGGTCGTCATCGCGAGCTTCGCCTCGGTGAGAGCCCCTTCGAAGCCCGCGTCGGCGGCGTTGAGCACGTCCCTGCCGAGGGACTGCACCAGCGCCCGGGCCTCGTCGGCGAAGTCGCGGTTGATCTTGGCGACGTCCATGGCGAGCTTGCCGGCGTCGGCGAGCATCGCCTTGCCCCTGGCCGCTTCCTTCGGCGGCACCGCCCCGGCCTGCGCCTTGAGCATCTCGGCGGCCCGGTACTTGAGCGCCAGCCGGTCGGGCTCCTGGAGCTGCCGCAGGAACTTCCTCTCGTCGAGGGCGAAGTCGCGCATCTTCTGGTCGAACGAGTCGTACTTCTTGTCCGCCAGCCAGCACTCGATCGACGTGGTGATCGCCTTCGCCCGCAGCATGACGCCCAAGGCGCTCTTGTCCTCGAGCGCCGCGAGCGGGGCGAGCGTCATGACCGCGAGGTCGCGCTTCCCGAGCGTCGCAAGGTTGCGGCCCTCGTAGAAGCGGGCCAGCACGCCGCCGCCGTACGTGGGATACTTGTCGCCGACCTCCTTGAACTGCTGCGTCGATTCCTCGAGCGTCGCCGTCCACTCCTTCGAGTTCTCGTCGAAGGCCTTGGCCTTCTCGAAGTAGGCGCTGGCCACGAGGAGCCGCGTCTGCACGATCTTCGCCTGCAGGGCCTCGACGTCCGTCTCGAGCCGCTCGAGCTCCTTGTCGAGGGCTGGGTCGCGGCGCGTCGGCTTCCTCGGCCCCCTCTTGTCACTGTCGTCCTTGGCGGGCTCCGTGGGCTTGAGGTCGGCCAGCTTCTTCTTCGCCTCGCGCCACTCCTTGACCACGGCGTCCTCGGCGTTGTCCACGGTCTTGATGTCCTCGCCGGGCTTGGCCTTGCCCTCGAGGGACTTGATCGCCTGGTCGAAGAACCCCACCGCCTCCTCGCGGAGCGCGGCCACGTCGGCCCCCGGCCGCTTGGCCTGCTCGAGCCGCATCACGCCCCGCTGGATGAGCAGGTTGCCCTTCTGGGTGTAGGCGTCGATCGCCCGCCGGCCCGTCGGCTTCGTGCCCAGGAACTGGTCGATCTGCTTCTGGGCCTCGTCGTAGGCCGCCGACCGCTTCTTGCTGTCGGCCTCGGTTCGGCTGGCCGCCACGATGGCCAGGGCACGCCGGAAGGGCGCCTCGGCCTTGAGGTCGGCCGATGCGTTCGGGTCGGTCGCCAGCCGGTCGATCACCCAGAGGGCGACGTCCGGCATCTTCCGCTCCTCGAGCTGCTCGAGAAGCGCACGCGTGGAGGCGTCGGCGGCGGTCTCGGCCCCGCGGACGGGGGGCGCTGCGCCGGCCAGCACGACTGCGATCACCGCGACCGCGCGGGCCCGCGACCACGGCGCGGCGCCGGGGCTGGGGACGCGGAACGGACAGCGGCGCGGCATGCGGACACGACTCCTACGTTCGGTGATTGTGCGACCGCCGCAGGCATCCGTCAAACCAGCGGCCGGCCGCGGCGGCGCCGGCGCCGAGGCCGCCGCCCGCGCTGCGTCACGCCCCGGAGGCCGGACGCACGGGGGCCGCGAGCCACGACGGCAGGCGTCCCGCCGGCGGCAGCGACACGACGCGGGCCGAGCGGATGCCGGGGCAGGCGAGCACGGCCGCCACGGCCTCCGCCGAGGGCGGCTGGTCGAGGTTGAGCACGCCGATCGCGTCGCCTCCCGGCGCGGCGCGGCCGACCGTCATCTGCGCGATGTTCACGCCCATGCCACCGAAGGCGGTGCCAACGCGGCCGATGATCCCGGGCACGTCCTGGTGGGTGAACACGAGCAGGTTGCCGTCGAGGTAGGCCTCGAGCCGCTGCCCCTCGAGCTGCACGAGCCGCGGCATCGAATGGCCGAAGAGCGTGCCGGCGGCCCGGTGCACGCCGTCGCCCGCGGCCAGCTCCACCCCCACGACCGAACTGAACGCGCCCGGGTCGGTGCGGCTCTGCTCGACGATGTCGATGCCCCGCTCCTTGAGGAGCATCTCGGCGTTGACGATGTTGACGTCCTCGATCGCGTTCTCGAGCAGGCCCGCCGCGAAGGCCGCGGTGACGAGCCGGGTGTTGCGGGAGGCGATCTCGCCGCGGTAGGCGATCGAGCAGGAACGGGGGCCGCCATCCTCGAGTTGCGCGAGCAGCAGTCCGAGCCGCCAGGCGAGGTCGAGAAAGCCGCGGACGCCCTCCAGTTCGGCCGGATCGATCGCGGCCGAGTTCACGGCGTGGCGGATCGTGCCGGTGGTGAGGAAGTCCACGAGCAGCCCCACGCCCTCCACCGCCACCTGCGACTGGGCCTCCTCCGTGCTGGCGCCGAGGTGCGGCGTGACGAGCACGTTGGGCATGCCGAACAGCTGGCTGTCGGTGCAGGGCTCCTTCTCGAACACGTCGAGGGCCACCCCCGCGATGACACCCCGCTCCAGCCCGGCCACCAGGGCCTGCTCGTCGTAGATCCCGCCGCGGGCGCAGTTCACGAGGCGGATTCCCGGCTTCACGACGTCGAGCTCCGCCATCCCCACGAGGTGCCGGGTCTCGTCGGTGAGCGGCGTGTGGACGGTGAGGTAGTCCACCCGCGGCAGCAGGTCCTTCACGCTGTCCACCAGCTCGATGCCGAGTTCGAGCGCCCGCTCCGGCGACAGGAACGGGTCGTAGCCGGCGACGTGCATGTCGAAGGCCCGGGCCCGCTTCGCGACCGCCTGCCCGATGCGGCCCAGGCCGACGATGCCGAGCGTCTTGCCCGCGAGTTGCACGCCCATGAACTTGTTGCGGTCCCAGGCGTGGGCCTTGAGGCTCGCGTCGGCGGCGGCGACGTTCCGCGACAGCGCCAGGATCAGCGCGAAGGCGTGCTCGGCCGTGCTCGTCGTGTTGCCGGCGGGCGTGTTCATCACCACGATGCCCTGCCGCGTGGCCGCCGCCTTGTCGATGTTGTCGGTGCCGACGCCGGCCCGCACGATCGCCCGCAGCCGGTGGTTGCCCGCGAGCGCCGCAGCCGTGATCTTCACGCCGCTGCGGCAGATCGCCCCGTCGTGGGCGGCGAGCGCGTCCTTGAGGGCGTCGCCGGAGAGGCCGGTCCGCACCTCGTAGGTGATCCCGGAGCGGGCGGCCGCGTCGAGCAGGGCGAGGCCGTCGGCGCTGAGCGTGTCGAGGACGATGATCGAGGGCATGGGTCGGTGTCCGTGTCCGTCGGGGCCGCGCGGTCAGCCGCCGCGCGACCGCTGGAACTCCAGCATCCAGTCGCGGAGGGCCTCGACGCCGGCCGTCGGCATCGCGTTGTAGATGCTCGCCCGGATGCCGCCGACCGAGCGGTGACCCTTGAGGTCCACGAGGCCGCGCTCCGTCGCCCCGGCGAGGAACGCCTTCTCGGCCGCCTCGTCGGGCAGGCGGAAGGTGACGTTCATGTCGGAGCGGCAGTCGGGCCGGGCGTGGCCGGCGTAGAAGCCCCCCGACGCGTCGAGCACGTCGTAGAGCAGCTTCGCCTTCGCGGCGTTGTGCCGGGCGATGCCCGCGAGGCCGCCCATCGAGTCGCGGAGCCAGCGGCAGACGAGGCCGAGGACGTAGACGGCGAACGTCGGGGGCGTGTTGGGACGCGAGCCGGCCTGCACGTACGTGCGGTAGTCGAGCATCGTGGGCAGGTCGTCCCGCGACC
>JBJTPA010000070.1:0-4074 GCA_046074885.1 Planctomycetaceae bacterium | reverse complement strand
CCCGCTCCACGGGCGCATGAAAAGGCCCCGTGGTTCCGAGGAACCACGGGGCCGGTAGCGGCTCTAGAAGTGTGGGTCTTGGGGGGGGGGAACAGCCGCTGACGAGATCCTGTTGTTCGGTGTGGGCCGGGCGGCCTTTGCCCGACTGCCGAACTATAGCCCGCGGCAACTGTCCTTGTCGAATCCTTTTTGGATGTGAATTTCGTGAGAGCGGGCCGGGGGCACCGCGTGCGGGCGGCGCGGCGGTTTCGCGGCCGCGGGAGCCATCCTTCTAGCCCCGGCGGGCCGTCGGATACGCTACCGCCCGAAGGCTTTCACCAGCCGGTTCCACCCATTCCACCGCCCCGCCATCACCGGACGCCCATGCCCTCCACCCCCGCCGACCCGTTTTCCGCCCGCGCCACCTTCGAGACCGGCTCCGGGCCGGCCACCCTCCACCGCATCCGGGCCCTCGACGACGCCGGGGTCACGAACACGTCCCGGCTTCCGTACTCCATCCGCATGGTGCTCGAGGCGCTGCTACGGACCTGCGACGACTACGAGGTGACGGAGAAGGACATCCGGGCGCTGGCCACCTGGAACGCCGCCGCGCCGGCCGAGGTCGAGATCCCGTTCAAGCCGGCCCGCGTCGTGCTCCAGGACTTCACCGGCGTGCCATGCGTCGTGGACCTCGCCGCGATGCGGGCGGCCATGAAGCGGCTTGGCGGTGACCCTGCGAGGATCAATCCCCTCGTGCCCGTCGACCTCGTGATCGACCACTCCGTGCAGGTGGACTTCTTCGGCACCGACTCGGCCCTCGAGCGGAACGTGGAGATCGAGTTCGCCCGCAACGCCGAGCGCTACGCCTTCCTCCGCTGGGGCCAGCAGGCGTTCCACAACTTCCGCGTGGTGCCCCCCGCGATCGGCATCGTCCACCAGGTGAACCTCGAATACCTCGCCGGCGGCGTGTTCCTTCGCGACCCCGATCGCCGCGAGCCGAACGGCAAGCGGACGCTCCCCGTCGCCGTGCCCGACACGCTCGTCGGCACCGACAGCCACACCACCATGATCAACGGCCTCGGTGTCGTCGGCTGGGGCGTGGGCGGCATCGAGGCCGAGGCCGTCATGCTCGGCCAGGCACTTTCCCTGCTCCTGCCCGAGGTCGTCGGGTTCGAACTCACGGGCCGCCTGCCCGCCGGCGCCACGGCCACCGACCTCGTCCTCACCGTCACCGAGATCCTGCGGAAGGAGGGCGTCGTCGGGAAGTTCGTCGAGTTCTTCGGCCCCGGCCTCACCGGCATGCAGCTCGCCGACCGGGCCACGATCGCCAACATGGCCCCCGAGTACGGCGCCACGATGGGCTTCTTCCCGGTGGACGACGAGACGCTCGCCTACCTGCGGCTCACCGGCCGGCCCGCGGAGCAGGTGACCCTCGTCGAGCGCTACATGAAGGAGCAGGGACTGTTCCGCACCGATGCGGCGCCGACTCCGGAGTTCACGAAGCGGCTGGCCCTCGACCTCTCGACGGTCGTCCCCAGCCTCGCCGGCCCCAAGCGGCCGCAGGACCGCGTGCCGCTCGCGGCCGTCAAGAGGACGTTCGCCGAGTCGCTCACCGCGCCCACGGCCAAGCGGGGCTTCGCGCTCGAGGGGCCGGCGCTCGCCCGCGCGGGAACCGTCAAGGAAAACGGCCGCGCGTCCACCATTCATCACGGCGCGGTCGTGATCGCCGCGATCACGAGCTGCACCAACACGAGCAACCCGAGCGTGATGGTGGCCGCGGGCCTCGTCGCCCGGAAGGCCGTGCAGAAGGGCCTCGCGACGAAGCCGTGGGTGAAGACGAGCCTGGCGCCCGGATCCCGCGTGGTGACCGACTACCTGGAGAAGTCGGGACTCCAGAAGGACCTCGACGCGCTCGGCTTCGAGACCGTGGGCTACGGCTGCACCACCTGCATCGGCAACTCGGGCCCGCTGCCCGAGCCCGTGGCCAGCGCGGTCACCGAGGGCGACCTCGTCGCGGCCGCCGTGCTCTCCGGCAACCGCAACTTCGAGGGCCGCGTGAACCCGCTCGTGAAGGCCAACTGGCTGGCGAGCCCGCCGCTCGTGGTCGCCTACGCGCTCGCCGGCACGACCGACGTGGACCTCGCGACCGAGCCCCTCGGCACCGGCAAGGACGGGAAGCCCGTCTATCTGAAGGACATCTGGCCCACGGCCGACGAGGTTCGCGAGACCGTGGCGAGGTGCGTCGAGCCGGCGCAGTTCCAGAATCGCTACGACAACGTGTGGCAGTCGAACCCGCGGTGGAACGCGGTGCCCACGAGCACGGGCGAGCTCTACGACTGGGACGCCGCGAGCACCTACATCCAGGAGCCGCCGTTCCTCGCCGACCTCTCGCGGGAGGCGCAGCCGCCCGAGAGCGTCCGCGGGGCCCGCGTGCTGCTCGCGCTCGGCGACAGCGTGACCACCGACCACATCTCGCCGGCCGGCAGCATCGCCAAGGCGAGCCCCGCCGGGAGGTATCTCGTCGAGCACGGCGTCGAGCCGGCCGACTTCAACAGCTACGGCGCCCGCCGCGGCAACGACCGCGTGATGACCCGGGGCACGTTCGCCAACATCCGCATCCGCAACCTGCTCGTGCCGGGCGTGGAGGGGGGCGTGACCCGGCTCCTGCCGGGCACGGAGGTGATGCCGGTCTACGACGCGGCGGTGAAGTACCGCGAGCGGGGCACGCCGCTCGTCGTGCTCGCGGGCGCGGAGTACGGCACCGGGTCGAGCCGCGACTGGGCGGCCAAGGGCACGATGCTGCTCTGCGTCCGCGTCGTGCTCGCCGCGAGCTTCGAGCGGATCCACCGCTCGAACCTCGTGGGCATGGGCGTGCTCCCGCTCGTGCTCCCCGAGCCGTGGCAGCAGCTCGGCCTCACCGGCGAGGAGACGTTCGACATCCCGTTCGAGGGCCTCGCGCCGCGGGCCACGGTGGAGGTGACGGCGACCGCGCCCGACGGCACCGTGAAGAAGATTCCCTGCCGCGTGCGGATCGACACGCCGGTGGAGCTCGACCAGTTCCGCGCCGGCGGCATCCTGCCGTTCGTGCTGCGGAAGCTGCTCTAGCAGGTCAGGGCGGGACAGGCTCGCGGAGTCCCGTCGCTCGCGCTCCGGGCTTCATGTCCACGGTCATGCTTCCCGTCAGGAAGCCCCAATCGCCAGCGCGGGGACTCCGGGTGCGAAGTCCTCCCCGGCTGTCATGCAGCACGGGGGCAGGCGGTGACCGGGCCGAAGAGGCGGTCGCGGAGGATCGGAAAGCGGCGGACGACGGAATCGGTGACCACGAGCAGCGCCGGCAGGAACGCGAGTTCCGCGATCGTGGCGGCGACCACCGCCGCGCAGGCGAGCAGGCCGAAGCCCGCGAGCGAGGGCACGCTCGAGGCCGTGACCGTCGCGAAGCCCACGCCGAGCACCACGCCGCCGATGACGACCGCGTTGCCCATCTCGGCGACGGCGCGGCGGACGGCGGCGGCGGTCGAGACGCCCTCGCGGCGGTGGCGGGCCAGCGCCGCCAGCAGGTGCACCGTGTCGTCCACGGCGAGGCCGAGGCAGACGTTGAACACGATCACCGTGGCCGGCGTGAGCGACCGTCCGGTGACCACGAGCAGCGCGGCGATCACCGCCAGCGGGAAGAGGTTGGGGATCATGCTGACGACGCCCGCCAGCGGCGAGCGGAACGCCACTGCGAGGATCGCGGCGATGACCACGACCTCGAGCAGCAGGCTCGAGCCGAGGTCCGCCACGAGCTGCCGCAGGTTGCGGGCCGTGACCACCGACATGCCGGCCAGCTCGAACCGCCAGCCGGGATGCGTCCGCTCGAGCGCGTCGAGTTCCGCGCCCACGCGGTCGTAGACGCCCTCCAGCCGCCGCGAGCCGACGTCGCCGACGCGTGCCCGCACGACCGCCAGCCGCGCGTCGGGATCGACCATGCCCCGGAAGTCGTCGGGGGCGAGCCGGTGACGGGCCCGCTCCGGGAGCGGCTCGACCACCGTGGCCAGCGACACGGGCCGCGACACCCCCTCCGCCCGCCCGAGCACGCCGGGCACGTCGTCGAGG
>JBJTPA010000069.1:0-5419 GCA_046074885.1 Planctomycetaceae bacterium | reverse complement strand
GTCCCAGTCCCGCCGGTACTGGAGATCGTCGAGCAGCCGGAGAACGCGGTCACGCGCGAGCGCGGTGACGGCAAGGGGCAGCGTCACGACATGACACGCGTGCGGGGGCGCGTTCTGTGTGACGATGAAATGCAGCGGGTGCAGCGGCCAGTCAGCCGCCTCGGCCGCGGATTCATACACGGCGGCCTGGATGTCGTACTGGTAGTCGAGGACTGACCGCCAGAAGGTCTTGAGGGGCGTCGTGTCCGATGTGGTCTTGAGGTCGTACCAGACTTCCGGTGTGGCCCCGTCGATGCGGGCGCGCATGGCGTGGCCTTCCCACTCCCACGTCACGCAGAACTCTGCATCGACTCTCGTGTCGATGAACTGCTTGGCCGCAGGGTTTGCGAGAATCTGCCGCGTCTGCTTCCAGAGTTTCTCGCGATCGACTGCCGTGAGGCCGATGCGACCTGGCTCCAGGCCGGCCAGCCATTCCTCGCCTTTCTTCGACAGATTGCCCGTCGCGGTCAGGTAGGAGTCGGGGGCGATGTCGACCCGATCCCAGAACAGGGGCTCGCCCAGTTCATGCCAGAGGTGCAGGTTCTCCCCATGCTTGAGAGCGGGGCTCTGCTTCCTCGGGACTTGACCGAGGACTTTCCGCTCGTAGTATCCGAGCGGCGAGAGATTGAATTCCTTGAGGTCACTCGCCGAGGTCTGCGGCCACTCGAAGTACTCGGTGGCGGGAACTCGGTGAATGACCGCCCGACCCCTGGTGACAGGGGCCGGGCGATCGAAGGTGGCGGCGGTGGGACTCGAACCCACGACACCCGGCTTATGAAGCCGGTGCTCTAACCAACTGGGCTACGCCGCCCTGATGAACGAACTATACCGCACGGCAGCGGGCCGAGGAAGGCGGCCGCGTTCTTGAGCATCGCATGTTTTCGTCACGCCGATCCCGTCGCTTGCGCTCCGGGCTTCCTGGGATCATCGCACGCCCCGGTTTTTCAATCGCCACGAGGCCGGCAGCGGCCGATCCGGCGACAGGAAGCCGATCGGGTGGCGCGAGCGGCCATCGAGCAGGAGGTGGGCGAGCACCTCGCCCACCACGCTCGCAAACTTGAAGCCGTGGCCTGAGAAGCCTGCGGCGATCGCCACCCGCGGCTCGTCGGGATGCAGGCCGAGCACGAAGTGGGAGTCGGGCGACATCGTGTAGAGGCAGGCCACGTGGTCCGACAGCCGGCCACACGCGCCGGGCAGGTGGGCGCCAAGGAACGACTCGATCGCACGTCGCTCCGCGTCGTCGATGCCGCGATCCACCGTGAGCGGATCAGCGACGTCCCGGCCCCCTGTGTGCTCGGCGACCTTCACGCCCCGGCCGTCGATCGCCGGAAAGCCGTAGAAGAATCCGCCCGGCGCGTCGAAGGCGAAGCAGGGCAGGGTGCCGGCGGCATGTGCCGCTCGACCCGCGGGGGCCGGCTCGTACCAGAAGAGCGACTTCCGCAGGACGCGAAGCCGGATGGCCGGCAAGCGCAGGAGGTCGGCGGCCCATGCACCGGGGCAAAGGACGAGCCGACCCGCCGCGACCGGGCCGCGGTCGGTGTCCACGACCAGGGAGCCGCCATCGGCACGCCAGCCGCGCACCGTCACGCCGTGCCGCAGTTCGGCGCCGGCACGCAGCGCCGCGTCGGCGTGCGCCCGCACGCATTCCTCCACGGACAGGTAGCCGCCGCGGGCCTCGTGGACGGCCTCCCAGTCGTCAGGCATCGTGAACGCCGGCCAGCGGCGACGGGCTTCGGCGGGTGCGAGTCGCTCGAGGTCGAGGCCGTGCAGGCCCGCCGACCGTTCGGCGCCGGCCACGAGGTCGCAGCCGGGCGGCCCGGCCATGACGAGGCCCGACTCGACGAGGAGCGTGCGGCCCGCCTCGTGCTCGAGGTCGCGCCAGAGGTCGTACGCCCTCCGCAGCAGCGGCACGTAGTCGGGATGCTCGTAGTAGGCCAGGCGGATGAGCCGCGTCTGGCCGTGCGAACTGCCGCGGTCGTGCGCAACCGGGAAGCGGTCGAGACCGAGCACGCGAACGTTCAGTCGGGCGAGGTGCGAGGCCGCCGCCGCGCCCATGCCTCCCGTGCCGACCACGACGACGTCGAAGCGTTCCATCGCTCGCCCGTGGCACGTCAGTCGCCGGCCGCCAGTTCTCGGCACAGGGCCTCGAAGTCGCCGAGCCGGTGGGCGACGACCGTCCGCACCACGGCCGGATCAAGCCGCCGATACTCGTGCACCGCGATGTTGCGGAAACCGACCATGCGACGCATCCGCTCCGCGACGGTTGGCGAGAGCACGCGATCCCGTTCCAGGAGCGTGAACGCATCGGCGCTATCGACGGGAACCCCGAGCCCCCGGCGCGACACCTCGCGACAGGCGGCGTCGATCGCCTGCTCGCAGGCCCGCTGCAGGTTCAGCACGACGGCGTCGAGCACGATGGGCTCGTGGAGCCGCTCGGGGTCGCCCGCCACGTAGTCCCGAACCGCCCGCAGGCAGCGGTCGATGCTGGCGAGCTTTTGCATCACCACGTCATCGGGCACCGAACTTCTCCCGCAGAGCGGCCGTCGCGGCCCGCCGATTCGCCGCAAAGGCGGCGTGGTCGGCCAGCGCGTGGGCGGTGAAGAAATCGGCCTCCGTCGTGGTCGGTACGAGGGCCCGGCCCCGGTGGGTGGCCTCGACCCGCAAGAGTCCGCCGGCCTGCCTCAGATCCACGAGATCGACGGCCGCGCCGAGCCGCGCTGCCAATCGACCTGCGGCGTCGAACAAGGCCACCGGCTCGAGCCGGGCGTCGCAGAGCACCGCGATGTCGATGTCGCTGTCGGCACGGTCACGTCCCTCGGCTCGGCTGCCATAGAGCCACGCCCCCAGCAGCCGGCGATCGGGGAACGACGCCTCGAGTTCGCAGCGCAGGGCATCGGGAATGCTGTCGAGCGCGACCATGGAACCCGATCATACCCCGGCCGCGGTCAGCCGGTGCGGGTCGGTGCCAGCACGATCACGGCCCGCTTGCCGTCGGTGAAGTAGGGGTCGCCCGTCAGGTTGCGATGCGGCGCGGCGGGCGTGCAGGCGCCCACGCCCCCCACGTAGCCCGCCGCCGCCACGCGGCCCGCGAGCACGAGGTCCTCGATCACGTAGTCGCGCGATTCGTCCACGTCGGGGTCGATGCGGTGCGTCGTGAGGTTCCAGGCGTGCGTCGTGAACCGCACGCCGATGTCGCGGCTCACCTGCCCGACCCACACGGCCTGGTCGCGGAACGCGAGCGGCGTGAGCCAGAGCCGCAGGTGCAGCCGCTCGTTGATCGACCCGCGGGTCCGCTGGAGCGCGAAGTCCTGCGTCCGCCCGAAGAGGTGCAGGCCGCTCACCGGCGAGTAGCGGTAGTCGGTGCCGAGGAGGAACGCCCGGAAGGTCTTCCAGCAGGTCGCCAGCGTGATCGTCTCGCTCTCGTCCCAGCGGGCGGCGAAGGCGGCCAGCAGCGTCCCGAAGTCGCCGATCACGACGAGGTTCACCGGATCGCCGGTGCGGGTGGCGGCGGCGTTGGTCGTGGCGGCCGGAATCGCCTCGAGCCGTTCGATGAGCAGGGGGGCGGTGCAGGGCTCGACGGCCGTCGCCGGCCGGAGGGTGGAAAAGTCGCGCTCGTGGTAGTCGGCCGCGATGCCGGGCACCGGCAGGGTGAACGTGAAGTCGGCGACGACCGCCGGCCCGGCGTCGGCCTGCGGCGCGATCGCGGCGAGGGCCTCGCCCAGGGCGCTCGCCGCGGCGAGCCGGACGTGCACCACCTTCGTGCCCAGGTCGAGCGTCGTGAACGCGAAGCCCTCGGCCGTCGCTCCCGGGGCGAGCGGCCCGAGCCGGAAGCCGTGCCCGCGGACGAACGCGTCCATGCGCGCGTTCGCCAGCCACGCCGTGACCAACTTGAGCGGCGCGAGGAGCAGGAGCGGCAGGAACAGCCAGCCGATCGCGCCGAACGCCGTGAGCCGGCGGACGATCGAGAAATGCGCGGCCGCCGCGGCCTCGAGCGGGGTGAAGTAGCGGGGATCGACGTTCACCATCTGCAGCCGCATGGCCCGCGGCGAGCGGTTCTCGATCCGCAGGAACACGGGCTGGATGCCGTGACGGGCGAGGTTCACGCCGAAGAAGTCGCGGCTCTCGCGGGACGACGGAACCGCCACCGTGACGCGGGCGCTCGCGTCCTCCTGCACGACCGCCCGCTCCATGAAGCCCGTGGCCGTCGCATCGGGCGCGTAGGACGTGATCACGAGCCGCCAGAGGCGGGTCGGCACCCGGGAGACGAGCCGCGAGACGTTCATGGCGGTGGGGCGGCCGAGCCGCAGTCGTGGCGGAGGCGAGCGAAAACACCCGCGGCCCGAGGAGGACCCCCGGGCCGCGGGCGGAATCAGCCGGTGGCCCGCGGGACGCCGCGGGCGCGGATGTGGGTCACTCGACGAGCGCGCACGACGCCTTCACGACCGCGTCGATCGTATCGTCGGTCAGGCCGCCCTTCGGGAAGGCGTGGTTGGCCTGCACCTTGCCCTCGCGGTAGCAGATCACCGTGACGTCGGCGTCGGGGGCGATCTTGAAATCGGGCGGGCCGTCCTTCGCGTCGTCGGGCACCACGAAGGCGATCCGCTTGAGGTCGTGCTTCGCAACGAAGTCGGCCGCCGCCTTCTTCAGGCTCTCGGCGTCGGAGCCGATCATGTTCACGAAGCTCAGCATCTTCTTGTCCTCGTGCTCGGCCACCTCCTCCTCGACCTTCTTGAGGAGCTTGGCGAGCTTCTCGTCGGCCGTGCGGGCGAAGACCATGACCACGGGCTTGGCGCCGGTCTTGCAGCGGTAGCAGAGGTGCTGGCCGTCCGTGATCCCGTCGCCGGGGTTGCCCGCGACCTTCGTCACGGTGAAGGCGCCGACCCGGTCGCCGACCTGCGGGCCGCTTGTGACTTCGGCGCGGGCCACGACGGCCATCGCGAGGACGGCCACCACGGCCAGAAAACGTGCTGAACGCATCGCGTGGAACTCCTTGAAATAGGCCGCGGGAGGGAAACGGTCCGGCCGGCCAACCGGTCCCGGCGACCGCCGACGGCGGCCCCCAGGCTCCTTGTGGACGAAAGGCTACAGCAGGTACGATTCGCGACGCAAACTTTTGCCATCCGGTCCGCCGATTCCCGGTCGTCTCCGTCCCCCGCTCCCCGGAGGTTCCCATGGCCACCGCGACGGCCCCCCGCAAGGCGGCGAAGCCGCAGATCCACCAGACGCAGCTGCTCATCGACGGGAAGTGGACGCCGGCGAAGAGCGGCAAGACCTTCGACACGGTCAATCCGGCCACCGAGGAGGTGATCGCGCAGGTCGCGGAAGGCGACGCCGCCGACATCGACGCGGCCGTGCGGGCGGCGCGGAAGGCGTTCGACGA
>JBJTPA010000068.1:0-4409 GCA_046074885.1 Planctomycetaceae bacterium | reverse complement strand
CGGACCGACCGCTTCGTAAGGTGGCAGAACCAGTTGATCTCCACCGGCGTCCAGGCCTTCAAGTGCAGCGAAGGATGGTGGTCGTGCAGGAGCCGGATAATGTTGAGATACCAGTCGTAGTCCTTCTGGTGGTGCAGGCCGCCGACGATGTGCATTTCGGTCGAGCCGGCGTCCACGGCCTCGCGGCCGCGGGCGAGGATCTGCTCGTCGCTCATCACGTAGCCGCGGGCCTCGCGGAGGTCGGCCCGGAACGCACAGAACGTGCAGCGGTAGACGCAGACGTTCGTGGGATTGAGGTGCGTGTTGATGTTGTAGAAGGCGAGGTTGCCGTTCTTCCGCTCGCGGACGAGGTTCGCCAGTTCGCCGAGTTCGTGCAGGGAGACCGAATCGTCCCAGAGCATCTCGGCCTCGGCGGCGTCGAGGCGGACACCCGCCTCCACCTTCTCGCGGACGGCATCGAGCGACGGGGCGACGGCTCGGATCATGGGGTGGGCCTCGGGGAGGGATACACCATGAAAACCGCAGCCGGCCGGATTCCGCAACCGGGCGGCGTCACCACCGCAAATCCGCCGCCACAGCCGCGAGCAGGAGGAGGCCGATCGCCGCGTTGGCCGTGAAGAAGGCCTGGTTGACCCGCGAGAGGTCGTCGGGCCGCACGAGCGAGTGCTCCCACGCCAGGAGCATGGCGATCGCGAGCCACGCGAGCCAGTAGATCCGTCCGAGCTCGGGCACCGCGAGCGGCAGGAGCGCGAGCAGGCCGAGGGCCGCGAGGTGCAGCCACCTCGCGCGGCGGAGGGCCCGCGGCACGCCCAGCCGGGCCGGCACGCTGTGCAGGCCGTGGGCCGCGTCGAAGGCGGCGTCCTGGCAGGCGTAGATGATGTCGAAGCCCGCCACCCAGGCCGTCACGGCGAGCCCCAGGATCGCCGCAGGCAGGGCGTCGGCCGGGTCGCGGAGCAGCGTCTCGCCGCGGAGAGCGATCCAGGCGGCGACGGGCGCGAGGCCGAGGGCCGCGCCCAGCCACGCGTGGGCGAGCGACGTGAACCGCTTCGCGTAGCTGTAGCCGAGCAGCCAGGCGAGCACGGGCAGGGCCAGCGCGAGCGGCAGCCAGTTGGGCAGGAACAGGAGCGTGGCGGCCACGAACGCGGCGGACGCCGCGACCACGAGACCGAGCACCTGCGCGGCCGAGACCTCGCCCCGCGGGAGGTGGCGGGAGGAGGTCCGGGGGTTGGCCGCGTCGAGCACGCGGTCCACGAGCCGGTTGAAGGCCATCGCCGCCGTGCGGGCCGCGACCATGCAGGCGAGGATGCCGGCCGACGGGCGGAGCCAGGTGGCGGGTTCCGCGGCCACGATGCGGCCATCGCCCCCCCACGCCGCGGCCACGAGCGCCGCCACGACCGCGAAGGGCAGCGCGAAGACCGTGTGGCTGAACCGCACGAGTTCGAGGTAGGTGCGGAGCGTGGCGGCCATCAGGATGGGGCGCCCCAGCGACGCACGAGCGCGTGGGCCACCCCGAGCTGGTCGCAGATCCTCGCCACGACGAAATCCACGAGGTCGGCCACGCTCGCCGCTCCGGCGTAGAAGCCCGGGGCCGCGGGCAGCACGACCGCGCCCGCCTCGTGGATCGCCTGCATGTTCTTGAGCTGCGGCAGCGAGAGGGGCGTCTCCCGCGGCACGACGACGAGCTTCCGGCGTTCCTTGAGGTGCACCTCGGCGGCCCGGTGGATGAGGTTCTCGCCCATGGAGTGGGCGACGGCGTCGAGCGTGCTGCCGCTGCACGGGCAGATCACCATCGCGGCGGTGAGGAACGAGCCGCTGGCGATCGGCGCCATGAGGTTCTTGTGATGGTGGTAGTGGATCCGGCCGGCCGCGGGCACGGGCTTGCCCAGGAGCGCGGCGGCGTCGAAGCGGTCGAGGTCGATCCGGCGGCCCAGTTCCGTCGCCAGCACCGCCTCGCCCGAGGGGCTGATCGAGAGATGCACCTCGCGGCCCGCCGCGAGCAGCACCTCGAGCAGGCGGACGCCGTAGGGAGCGCCCGACGCGCCGGTGATGCCGAGGACGATCGGGGGCGGGTGGTCGGGCATGCGGCCTCTAGCAAGCATTGAATAAACGGGGAACGCGATAACTCCACGAAGCCCGGAGCGCAAGCGACGGGATCAGCGTGACGGAAATGTCCAAAGCTCAACAAGCTCCCCGGCGGCAGATGGAGAGCGTCGCGATGCCCAGCGTGAGCGGCACCTGCTCCACGCGGTCGAAACCCGCCGCCCGGACGAGCGCCGCGAGCGACTCGCCCGCGGGGAACTCCTCGACGCTCTGGTTGAGGGAGGGGTAGGCGTCGGCCCGGTTTCGCGCCACGGCGTTGCCGACCGTTGGGAGCACGCGGCGGAAATACCAGAGATAGAGCCGGCGGACCACGACGTTGGTCGGCAGGGAAAACTCGAGGATCGCGAGCGTGCCGCCGGGCCGGCAGACGCGGGCCATCTCGGCGAGGCCCCGGGCGGTGTCGGCGATGTTCCTGAGGCCGAAGGCCACGGTGACGAGGTCGAACGACGCGTCGGGAAAGGGCAGGGCCATGGCGTCGGCCTCGACCCACTCGATCGGCAGTCCCTCGCGCCGCGATTTTTCCACGCCGCGGTCGAGCATCGGCCGGCAGAAGTCGCTCGCCACGACGCGGACCCCGGGGCCGGCGGCGCGGGCGTAGGCGAGCGCGAGGTCTCCCGTGCCGGTGCAGACGTCGAGGATCGCGCCGCTCGTCGGCGGCGGCGCCCGGCGGACGGTCGTCCGTCGCCAGAGCACGTCGATGCCGCCCGAGAGCAGGCGGTTGACGAGGTCGTAGCGGGGCGCGATCTCGGCGAACATGCCGCGGACTCGGCCGCCGCTCTTGTCGATCGCGGCGGCCGTCAGGGCCGGGGAGGAAGAGGACACCGGGTGAGATCCTGGGGCTCGGAACACTCGACACATGGTAGGCAGGCGGGCCGCGCGGCGGGAGGGGCGGCAGCCGCGTCACCGCGGGGTGGCGGCTGGACGCTCCACGTGGCATCCTGCCCGGCCTCCCGACGTCGGCCACGACGGCGACGCGCGGTCCGCCCGGCACGGTGTTCCACGATGCGCTGGCACGTCCACGACCTTCACTCGCGCATCGCGGAGGGCGCGCTCCGGGGGAATGTCGCCGTCGTGATCGACGTCCTGCGGGCATCGACGACGATGGTCACGGCGCTGGCCCACGGGGCGGCCGGCGTCGTGCCGGTGGCCGGCGTGGACGAGGCCCGGCGGCGGGCCGCCGCGATCGGGCAGGCCGCGGTGCTCGGGGGCGAGCGCGGGGGCGTGCGGATCGACGGGTTCGACCTCGGGAACTCCCCCGCCGAATACACCGCGGGCCGTGTCGCCGGCCGCACCGTCGTGATCACGACCACGAACGGCACCGCCGCCATCGCCTCCTGCGCCGAGGCGCATGACGTGCTCGTGGGCGCGATCGTGAACCGTTCCGCTGTCGCCGCTGCGGCCCGCCGGCTCGCCGCCGAAGCGGGTGGCGCGGTGCACCTTGTCTGCGCCGGCACCGACGGCGCCGTGACCGCTGAGGACGTGCTCGCGGCCGGCGCGATCCTCGACGCGGCCGCCCGCGACCCGGTGGCCGCCGGCGACGAACTCGACGGGCCGGCCCGCGCCGCGCGGGATGCCTTCCGCCGGCTCACCGCGGGTGGCGCGGCGGACCTGCCGGCGCTCCAGCGCGCGTTCGCGGCCGCCCCCGGTGGCTTCAACCTCGTGGCGCTCGGCATGGCGGCCGACCTCGCGACCTGCGCGGGGCTCGACTCGGTCGCAGTCGTGCCGCGGCTCGACCGGGCCTCCGGCACGCTCGAGCGTGCGTGATCGCGGCCTGCCGGCGCCGCCTCGGTCACTCGGGCCGCGGCACCCCCGGCACCGTGAGGATCCACAGGCAGGTGCGGCGGCGCGGCGGCGCGGCGGCCGCGGACCCGTCGGCCACGACGTCGAAGTCGTTGTCGTTGAGGACCGCGATCCGGCCGTCGGCAAGCACGGTGAGCCCCTCGAACTTGAGATCGGCGAGTTTCCGCGGCACGCGGCCGTCGCCCCCGGGCTCGATGTCACGCTGGAGTCGGGCCGCGAGCGGGGCGAGGTCGGCGACGAGCGTCTTGCGAACCGGCCGAATCCCGGCCGCCTCGAGGTCCTCGATGCCATCCACCGGATGGGCCCCGACTTCCTCCTCGTCGCGTCCGAGCAGGTCGGTGGCGTCGCCGATGCCGACCTCGTAGAGCCGGCTCTCGTCATCGGACTGCTCGATGACGAGCAGCCGGTCGGCGGTCACGCAGGTGAGGGCTGAGATCTTGCCGTCGGCGGCGCGCCGTGAGCCGCTGCCGCCGGGCGGTCCGAGGCGGTAGACGTACTCGGCCACCGGC
>JBJTPA010000067.1:0-6811 GCA_046074885.1 Planctomycetaceae bacterium | reverse complement strand
CCCAGCCGGCGGTGCTCACCGAGGGCACGAAGTCGGCCGCCGCCTACGGCACGACCCGGATCTCCGAGCGGCACCGCCACCGCTACGAGTTCAACTCCAAGTATCGCGACGCCCTCGAGCGGGCGGGCCTGGTGATCGCCGGGACCAGTCCCGACGGCTCGCTCGTCGAGATCGTGGAGGTGGCCGACCATCCCTGGTTCGTCGCCGTCCAGTTCCATCCAGAGTTCAAGAGCAAGCCGACCGCGGCCCATCCGCTCTTCGCCGGCCTCGTCGCCGCCGCCGTGGAACGCCACGCCGGCAGCGCCTGGGTCGCGGAGGCGTGAGGCCGATGGCCGAGGACGACGCCCCCGACGCCGCCGATCGTGCCGCCCCGCCGGCCACGTTCGAGTTCCTCGTCCACACGCTCTTCACCCAGTCGCTCATGGCGCTCGGCCGCATCCCCAACCCGATCACGAAGCAGAGCCACAAGAACCTCGCCACCGCCCGGCACTTCGTGGACACCCTGGCGATGCTCGCCGAGAAGACGAAGGGCAACCTCACGGACGACGAGCGGCGGCTGCTCGACGAGGTCCAGCACCAGTTGCGGATGCAGATCCTCGCGGACCAGCCATGACCCGGGCACCGCGGGGGATCCTCGTCGCGGCGGTGCTGGGCTGCGGCCTGGGGCTGTGCTGCGGCTTGGGGCCGGCGGGCCGCGCGGCCGCCGGCGAGGTCCGGCTCCAGCGGCGCGACGATCGCGTGGACGTGACGATCGACGGCGAGCCGTTCACGTCGTACGTGTTCGCCGGCCACCGCAAGCCGATCCTGTTTCCCGTGCGTGGCCCCGGCGGCATGGCGATGACGCGGTCGTGGCCGATGGTGCCGGACGTGGCCGGCGAGGCCCACGACCACCCCCACCACGAGTCGATCTGGTTCACCCACGGCGCGGTCAACGGCGTGGATTTCTGGACGTCGCACCCGCGGGCGGAAAAGCCCGGGCTCCGGGCGGAGAACCGCATCGAGCAGGTCGAACTCGTGAGGACCGAGGGAGGCCGGGAGGGCGTCGTCGAGGCCCGCAACCGCTGGGTGAAGGCCGACGGCGCGGTCGTCTGCACCGACCTGCGCCGTCTCGTGTTCGCGGGCGACGCCACGTCCCGCACGATCGACTGCACGATCACCATCCACGCCGACCACGGGCCGGTGACGTTCGGGGACACGAAAGAGGGCGCGATGGCGCTGCGGGTGCCGACGCCGCTGCAACTGAAGGAAGCGGGCGGCTCGGCGGGGGCGGCCGGCCATTGCGTGAACTCCGCGGGGGACCGCGACGGCGACGTGTGGGGCAGGCGGGCCCGCTGGGTGGACTACTGGGGGCCGGTCGCCGGCCACAGCCTCGGCGTGGCCGTGCTCGACCATCCCGACAACCTTCGGCACCCGACCCACTGGCACGCCCGCGACTACGGCGTCGTGGCGGCCAACCCGTTCGGCATCCACGACTTCACCGGTGCTGCGAAGGGCTCCGGCGACCACGTGATTCCCGCCGGCGGTTCCCTCGTGCTCCGCTACCTGTTCGTGTTCCACGAGGGCGACGCCGAGGCCGCGGGCATCGACGCCCGCTGGCAACGCTGGGCCACCATGAAGGACGTGCCATGACCGCCGCCCTGCTCGACGGCCGCGCCCTCGCCTCCCGCATCGAGGACTCGCTCCGCGCCGAGGTGGACACGCTCCGTCGGCTGGGCGGCCGGCCGCCGCGGCTCGTGGTGGTGCTCGCCGGTGACCTCGCCGCGAGCGCGTCCTACGTGAAGAGCAAGGCCGCCGCGGCCGCGCGCGTGGGCGTGGACGCCGAGGTGGTCCGCGTGCCCGCGACGGCCGACACGGCGGAACTCGTGGCGCTCGTGCGGTCGATCGCCGCCGACGCCCGCGGCCCCGTCGATGGCATCCTCGTGCAGCTTCCCTTGCCCGACCACGTGGACACGGTCGCCGTGCTCGACGCGGTGCCCCCGGACCGCGACGTGGACGGCTTCCATCCCGAGAACGCGGGCCTGCTCTCGCAGGGCCGGCCACGGTTCGTGCCGTGCACGGCCGCCGGCGTGCAGCGGATGCTGCTCGACGCCGGCATCGAGACGGCCGGCCGCCACGCCGTGATCGTGGGCCGCAGCGACATCGTCGGCAAGCCGCTCGCGCTGCTCCTCGCGGCGAAGGGGCCGGGGGGCGACGCCACCGTCACGATCTGCCACAGCCGGTCGGCCGACCTTGCGGCGATCACGCGCCAGGCCGACATCCTCGTGGCGGCCGTCGGCCGCCCGCGGCTCGTCACCGCCGACATGGTGAAGCCCGGCGCGGTCGTCGTGGACGTCGGCATCAACCGCGTGGATGGACGGCTCGTCGGCGACGTGGACTTCCACGCCGTCGCGCGGGTGGCAGGCAGGATCTCCCCCGTGCCCGGGGGCGTCGGGCCGCTGACGGTGGCCATGCTGCTGGCCAACACCGTCCTGGCCGCGGAACTGCGGCTCGGCCGCCGCTGATTCCGCGGCGAAGGCGGCCTTGAGCGTCGGCGTGGCGGCCTCTACCCTCCCCGCCCGCACGGTCGGCCGGAAGCGGCGGAGTCCGCCCATCCTGCCCGATCCCGCGCCGCTTGCCCCGGCCCATCCCAGATGGCTCCTGTGCATACGGTCCCGGGCGACGTCCGATCACACGGGCGACGCGGTCGCGACGCAGACGGAAGCCACGGGTTCATGCACTACTTTCTCCGCGCCCTCCGCGAGGCCGTGAAGAGCTGGCCCCTCCTGCTGGCGGCCTTGGCCTGCTCGGCCGGCGTCGCCGCCCTGTGGGGCGCGAACATCGCCGCCCTGTTCCCGATCATCGAGGTCACGCTCCGCGGCGAGTCGCTCCAGTCGTGGAACGAGAAGCGGATCGAGGCGGCCCGGGAGCGGCTCGCGGAGGCCGACGCCGAGACGGAGCGGCTGCGGGCGGAGCTCGCGGCGGGCGGCACCGACGCGTCCGCGGCCCACGCCGCCCGCACGCGGATCGACGCGCTCGCCACGGCCGCCCACGGCGACCGGGCGGTCGTCTACTCGGGCGAAAAGCTCCACCCCTGGCTCGACCGCCTGCTGCCCAGGGACCCATTCCAGACCGTGCTCGTCGTCGTGGCCCTCGTCGTCGTGAGCACGTTCCTCAAGCACGCGCTCCTGCTGGCGGGCACCCTGCTCGTCGGCTGGGTGGCGATGAACATCGCCCGAGACATCCGCCTCAAGGTCTTCGACAAGGCCCTGGAGCTCGACCGGGCGCAGTTCATGAAGCTCGGCTCGGCCGGCTTCATGGCCCAGGTGACGAGCACCTCCGACATGCTCGCCAGCGGCATCACGAGCGTCTACGGCGGGGCGGTCACCGAGCCGCTGAAGATCGCGGCCTGCCTGGGCTGCGCCTTCATGGTGTCGTGGCGGCTGACGCTCGCCTGCCTGCTGCTCGCGCCCGTCGTGGGCTTCCTCATGGTCTGGCTCAACCGCCGCATCCGGGGAGTCTCGCAGGGCATCCTGGCCCGCTCCCGGGGCTTCCACCACGTGCTCCTCGAGGCCCTCAACAACGTGCTCACCGTCCAGGCCTACACGATGGAGGACTTCGAGCGGCAGCGGTTCCGCCACTGCACGAGCGACATGCTCAGGACAGGCATGTGGCACACCTTCTACCACGCGCTGGCCAACCCGATCACCGAGGTCCTGGGGATCGGCATGGTGGCCACGTCGATCGCCGTGGGCGCCTGGCTCGTCATCAACCAGGAGACGCGGATCTTCGGGATCACGATGACGGAGCAGCCGATGACGGTGCCCGGCATCATGATCTTCTTCGGGTTCCTGATCGGGGCCAGCGACCCCGTGCGCAAGCTCTCGGGGGTGGTGACCGGACTCAACGTCGGCATCGTCGGGGCCCAGGGGCTCTACCCGCTGCTCGACACGCCCTCGAAGCTCGTCGAGTCCGAGGCGCCCCGCCACGTGCCCGCCCCGCACCGCGAGATCCGCCTCGAGGACGTCTCCTTCAGCTACGACGGCATCGACACGGTGCTCAGGGACGTGAACGTGTCGATCCGCTTCGGCGAGCGGGTGGCGATCGTCGGCCCCAACGGCGGCGGCAAGAGCACGCTCGTGAACCTCGTCTGCCGGTTCTACGACCCGACGGGCGGCCGCGTGACGATCGACGGCGTGCCGCTCACGGAGATGGCGCTCGCCGATCTCCGCGGCCGGATCGCGATGGTCACCCAGCAGACGGAGCTCTTCAACGAGTCGATCCACTACAACATCAAGTACGGCCGCTGGGACGCCACCGACGAGGAGATCGAGGAGGCCGCCCGCAAGGCCCACGCCCACGAGTTCATCGCCGACTTTCCCGACGGCTACCGCACGATGGTGGGCCCCGGCGGCTTCCGGCTCTCGGGCGGCCAGCGGCAGCGGATCTCGCTCGCCCGGGCCTTCCTCCGCAACGCCGAGATCCTCGTGCTCGACGAGGCCACGAGCCAGATCGACGTGGAGAGCGAGCGGCTCATCCACGAGGCCCTGGCCCGCTACGTCGAGAACCGCACGGTGATCATGATCACGCACCGGGCGAGCACGCTGGCCCTCGCCGACTCGATCCTCGAGGTCGAGCACGGCCGCGTCACGAAGCGGCCGGCACCGCGCCACCAGGCGGCGTGAGATTGCACCACTCCCCCTCTCCCACTGGGAGAGGGCCGGGGTGAGGGTGCTCCGGCAGCCCGTTCGCCCGACGTAGCCCGCTCGCCTCGTGTAGCCCAGTTGCCTCGCAACTGGGGCCTCCAGTCGCGAGGCGACTGGGCTACGAGGTGCCGCCCAGCCGGTCGGTCCACCGGGCGGCGTCGCGGGGCTCGTAGCGGACCGGATCGAAGCTCTTGCGGACGATCTCGCGGATCGTCGGGAGGTCCGCGCGGCCGTCGCGGGCCGTGAGCTGCACGAGCAGGTTGCCGATCGCCGTGGCCTCGATCGGGCCGGCGATCACCGGCCGGTCGGTGGCGTCGGCGATCATCTGGCAGAGGAGCCGGTTCTGCACGCCGCCACCGACCACGTGCACCGTGCCGAGGCGCCGGCCGACGAGCGCGTCGAGCTCGGCGAGCGTGCGGCGGACGGCGGCGGCCATGCTCTCGAGCGCCGTGCGGACCACCGCGCCCGTCGTGTCGGGCACCGGCTCGCCGGCGGCGCGGGCGAGCGCGCGGATCGCCTCGGGCATGTCGGCCGGCGCGACCAGCGATGGATCGTTCGGGTCCACGAGCGTGACGAGCGGCGGCGACTCGGCGGCGAGGGCCGTGAGCTGGTCCCAGGTCCATTCCTGGCCGGCCCGCCGCCAGGCGGCGCGGCACTGCTGCACGAGCCACAGGCCGCAGACGTTCTTGAGCAGCCTGGTCGTGCCGCCCACGCCCCCCTCGTTCGTGAAGTTGCGGGCCAGGCACTCCGGCGTGACGAGCGGCCGCGCCAGCTCGGCGCCGACGAGGGCCCAGGTGCCGAGGCTCACGTAGGCCCACTCGCCCGGGCCCGCGGCGGCGGGCACGGCCGCCACGGCGCTGGCCGTGTCGTGCGTGCCCGGCAGGATCACCCGCACGCCGGCGAGCCCGGTGTCTGCGGAGACGTCGGGCCGCAGGCCGCCGAGGTCGGTGCCGGGGTCGGCGAGCGGTCCGAAGATCCGCCGGGGAAGTCCGAACCGCTCGAGCATCGGCCACGCCCAGTCGCCGGTCCGCGGGTCGTAGCACTGCGTCGTCGAGGCGTTCGTCCGCTCGTTGGACCGCTCGCCGGAGAGGAGCCAGTGGAAGAGGTCCGGGATCAGCAGCATCCGCTCGGCGGCGGCGAGCACGCTCGAGTTCGCCGACTGCAGCGCCAGCAGCTGGTAGAGCGAGTTGAGTTCCATGAACTGCAGGCCCGTCGCGGCGAAGATCTCCGCGCGGGGCACGGTCCGCTCCGCCGTCGCGATCATGCCGCGGGTGCGCGGGTCGCGGTAGCAGGCGGGGTTCGCGAGGAGCCGGCCGTCGGCGCCGAGGAAGGCGAAGTCCACGCCCCAGGTATCGACCGCCACGCTCGCCACCGCGCGGCCGTGCCGCGTGCCCGCCGCCCGCAGCCCTGCCACGACCTCCTGCCAGAGCCGCGGCAGGTCCCAGACGAGCTCGCCGCCGAGCGGCACAGGCCCGTTCTCGAAGCGGTGGATCTCGTCGAGCGCGAGCCGACCGCCCGCGAACGTGCCGGCGACGATGCGGCCGCCGGACGCGCCCAGATCCACCGCGAGTGCCACCGAGCGTGTCATGCGCGTCTCCTCGGGCCGGGATTGTTCCGTTGCCGCCGGGTCGGGCATATTCTGGACGATCTTCGCCCACCGAGAACGGGTCCCTCATGTCCACCGGCGATTCCGCGTCCTCCCTGCCGGAGCCGCCCGGTCCCGCGCCGGCGGTGCGCGAGGAGCTGGCCCGGGCCAGCCGCGACCTGGAAGCCGCGGAGCCCCGCGAGATCGTCCGCTGGGCCGCGGAGCGCTACGGCGGCCGGCTGACCATGGCCACGGCCTTCGGTCCCGAGGGCTGCCTCATCATCCACTGGCTCGCCGAGGTGGCGCCGCGGACGCACGTCTTCAACCTGGAGACGGGCTACCAGTTCCGGGAGACGCTGGAACTCCGGGACCGGATCGCGAAGCGCTACGGCATCGAGGTGGCGCTCGAGAGTCCGGAGACGACAGTGGCGGACTACGAGCGGCTCCACGGCGGCCCGCTCTACCGGACCGACCCGGACAGGTGCTGCCGCGACCGGAAGATCGCGGTGATCGAGCGGGTGCTCGCGAACTTCGACGCCTGGAT
>JBJTPA010000066.1:0-4290 GCA_046074885.1 Planctomycetaceae bacterium | reverse complement strand
GGCCGGGCCCGGCCGACCGAGCGGCACCGCGACGCCTTCGAGCGGGCCGTCCGCGAGGAGCAGCTCCGCAAGCTCGAGCGGCTGTGGTACGCCCAGCAGGACGACCAGAGCCCGTTCGCCGCAGCGCTCGCCGGCCTCATCGAGCGGCTCGGCGACGTCTACCAGATCGACGAGCTGGCCACGAAGTGGCAGTTCGTCGGCCGCGAGAAGCTCTCCGTCGAGGAGGCGGTCGAGGTCAAGGCCCAGCTCGAGGAGATCGAGGAACTCCTCCGGCAGCTGGAGGAGGCCCGCAAGAACGCCAAGATCTATCTCGTCGATCTCGAGGCCCTCGGCCGCTACGCCGAGCAGTGCGAGCTCGACGATCTCGGTGCCATGAAGCGGCAGGTGCAGGACGCGATCGAGCAGATGGCCGCCCGGCAGGGCCTGGAGAAGACGGGCCGCGGCTTCGGGCTCACCCCCAAGGCCCTGCGGATCTTCCAGGGCCGGCTGCTGGAGAAGATCTTCGCCGACCTCGACCCGTCGCGGACCGGCCGCCACCAGGAGCATGTCACGGGCGACGGTGCCGTCGAACTCGTGCCCACGCGGCCGTACGAATTCGGTGACTCGGTCGCCCACATGGACATCCCCGGCTCGCTCGTGAACGCGATGCTCCGGGGCGCCGCGGAGGGCACCGCCGGCCCCGTCCGGCTCACGCCCCGCGACATCGAGGTGCACAGGACCCGCAACACGCCGAAGTGCGCCACGAGCGTCGTCCTCGACATGAGCGGCTCGATGCGCTACGGCGCGCTCCACGTGAGCGTGAAGCGGATGGCGCTGGCCCTCCAGGGGCTCGTGCAGCGGGAGTTTCCCGGAGACTTCCTCCAGTTCATCGAGATGTATTCCTTCGCGAAGCCGGTCGCCGCCGGAGAGATCCTCCGCTGCATGCCCAAGCCGGTCACGATCTTCGACTCGGTCGTCCGGCTCCGCGCCGACATGTCGGACCCGCGGATCGCCGAGGCCGACGTGCCGCCCCACTTCACGAACATCCAGCACGCGCTCATGCTCTCGCGGCAGCACCTCGCGCGGCAGGACACGCCCAACCGCCAGGTGATCCTCATCACCGACGGCCTGCCGACGGCCCACTTCGAGGGCACCGAGCTCTACCTGCTCTACCCGCCGCACCGGCGGACGGAGGAGGCCACGCTCCGCGAGGCCCGGGCCTGCCGCCGCGACGGGATCACGGTCAACGTGTTCCTGCTCGCCGGCTGGTCCCAGTCGCGGGAGGACATCCAGTTCGCCTACCGGCTCGCGGAGGCGGCGCAGGGCCGCGTCTTCTTCACGGCCGGCCGCGACCTCGATCGGTTCGTGGTCTGGGACTACCTCGACCGCCGCCGCTCGATCATCGGCTGACGCCCGCCCGCCGCGCCTCCCGGGCGAGCATGGCGGCCGAGCCCGCCGCCACGAGGCCGGCCAGGACCGCCAGCGGCCAGAGCGCGACGACGCGGCGAGGCTCGGCGTCGGGCTCGCGGGCCTCCTCGGCGAGGTCGGTCGGCTCGAGACCGGCCGCCCGCCGGGCGCGTTCCACCGCCGCCTGCTCGCGGCCGGCCCAGCGGCCCTCGAGCCTGGCCTGGCGTCCGGCGAACTTCGGCGCGATGGCGGCCAGGCCGGCCGCCGCGGTCAGGGAAAACACGAGCATCCAGAACCACGGGCTGTCCGTGGCCCGAAACCGAGGCCCGCCGCCGGTGGGATGGCTCGTCTCGATCGGCATCGACTGCACTCTACACCGGCGAAACATGCCATCGCGTCGGATTTGTCGCACCGATGATTGTCGAAATTCGGCGGCCGCGTACAGTAGGGGTATGAGCGACGCGAAACATCCCGGTTCCGGAGGTTCACGGTCGGCCGAGCGTGCGACCGACGCCGCCGTGATCGACGTGCTGCGGGTCGAAGATGCGCTCGGCATCGGCGAGCTGTCCGCGGCACTGGGCGTCACGGCCACGGCCGTCCGCCAGCGGCTCGCGCGGCTCATGCGGGCGGGTCTGGTGGAGCGGCGGACGCTCGGCGGCCGCCGCGGCCGGCCGGCGCATGCCTACAGTCTCACCGAAGCCGGCAAGCGTCGCGGAGGCGACAATTTTCGCGAGTTGGCGATCGTGCTCTGGCGGGAGTTGCGCGGGGTGCGCGACGCGGAGATCCGTCGCGGCCTGATCGGGCGGATCGGCTCGGCGCTGGCGGGCTTTCACCGCGTCGAAGTGTCGGGCTCGGACCCGGCGACCCGGCTCCGAGGAGTCGCGGAGATCATGCGCGGCCGCGACATCGCCTGCACCTGCGAGGATGGCGGGGCCGACGGCCGCTCGGCGCCGGTGCTCACGAACTACACGTGCCCGTACCCGGACCTCGCCGAGCAGGATCGCGGCATCTGCGCCGCCGAGCGGGTGATGATCGAGGAACTCGTCGGGGATCCCGTCCGACTGGCGGAGTGCCGGCTCGACGGCGGTTCCTGCTGCCGGTTCTCGCTCGGTCCCACGGACACCGCTGCCCGCGTGCCCGCGGCCACCAGTGGCCGGGACTTGCAAACATCCCCCTGACGCCGTTGAATGCAGGATTTTTCCCGCGTTTTCGCACCATCCAGCACGCCGCCCGGAGCCGCCCCATGACCGTCGCCAACGCCCCGACGCCGACCGCCGCCACGCCGTGGATCGAGGGCCGCTTCGAGGAGAACCTCGTGCTCACCACCGTCGAGCAGGCGATCAACTGGGCCCGCCAGTCGAGCATCTGGCCGATGACGTTCGGCCTGGCGTGCTGCGCGATCGAGATGATGGCCGCCGGTGCGAGCCGCTACGACATGGACCGCTTCGGGGCGGGCGCCTTCCGGGCCACGCCGCGGCAGGCCGACCTCATGATCGTGGCCGGCACGGTCACCTACAAGATGGCCAGCCGCGTCCGCCGGCTCTACAACCTCATGCCCGATCCCAAGTACGTGATCGCCATGGGCGCCTGCACGACCGGCGGCGGCCCGTACTTCAAGTGGGGCTACCACGTCGTCAAGGGCGTGGACCTCGTCGTGCCCGTGGACGTCTACGTGCCCGGCTGCCCGCCGCGGCCGGAGAGCCTCCTCGAGGGGCTGATGCGGATCCAGGACAAGATCCTCGGCCAGCGGATCGCCAGGCGCAAGGGGGGCGTCGGCAAGATCGACGACGAACTGCCCGTGCCCCACCACTCGGGCTACGTGGCGACCGCCGGCGGCGAGGGCGACCTCGTGTTCGACCACCAGAAGATCACCGGTTAGCCGGGGCCGCGACCGTCGGTTCCCCGATCGACGGCGGAAGTCCGGAAAGGAAAGCGAGCAAGGAACGATGGGCGGACACGCGAAGGAACAACTGGTCATCCGCGGGCTCCACGTCGCCGTGGAGGGGCAGGAGATCCTCAAGGGGCTCGATCTCACGATCGGCCGCGGCGAGGTGCACGCCCTCATGGGCCCCAACGGCTCGGGCAAGAGCACGCTCGGCTACGCGATCATGGGGCATCCCAACTACGAGGTGACCGCCGGCTCGATCGAGCTCGTCGCCGCCGACGGCTCCCGCCGCGACCTGCTCGCCATGGAGCCCGACGAGCGGGCCCGCGCGGGGGTGTTCCTGGCGTTCCAGCGGCCGATGTCGATCCCCGGCGTGCGGCTCGCCGACTTTCTGCGCCACTCGGTCACGAACGTGCGCAACCCCGACCGCAAGGAGGGGGAGGAGTTGATGCCGATGAAGGAGTTCCGCACGGAACTCAAGGCCAAGATGGCCGACCTCTCCATCGACCCCGAGTTCGCCCGCCGCTACGTCAACGACGGCTTCTCGGGCGGCGAGATGAAGCGGGCCGAGATCCTCCAGCTGGCGATGCTGCGGCCCAAGTTCGCCATCCTCGACGAGACCGACAGCGGCCTCGACGCCGACGCGGTCCGGCTCGCCAGCGAGAGCATCGCGCGGATCGGCGGCGCGGAGATGGGCATCCTCATCATCACGCACCACGAGCAGCTGCTCGAGCACAACGTGCCGCTGAAGACCCACGTCATGCTCGGCGGGCGGATCGTGGAGTCGGGCGGGCCCGAGCTCGCCGCCGAGCTCCACAAGAAGGGCTACGAGCGGATCCGGGCCGCCTACCCCGAGGCGGCCGCCGCGGAGCGGGCGATGCGCGACGACACCCAGAAGGCCGTCGCCGCCGCGACCGCCTGACCAGAGGAGACATCGACCATGGCCACCGGACTCGAAGCATCCCCGACGTCGCCGCTCGGCGAGATCAACAAGTACGACTTCCGCACCGACTCCCCCG
>JBJTPA010000065.1:0-11049 GCA_046074885.1 Planctomycetaceae bacterium | reverse complement strand
TGAAAACGTCGCCTGTCGCGATCGCGAATCGGCGAGTATATTCCCCCTGTCGGCCCCAGTTTGTCCATTCCCGCCCCGGGGCCGGTTTCCCGTCCGTTTTGTCCCAGGTGAACGTGTCCCCATGGACCTGACCAAGCTCCGCAACATGGGCATCAGCGCCCACATCGACTCCGGCAAGACCACCCTCTCGGAGCGGATCCTGTATTACGCCGGCCGCATCCACCGCATCCAGGAGGTGAAGGGCGGCGGCGACGGGGCGACCATGGACTACATGGACCTCGAGCGCGAGCGCGGGATCACGATCACCTCGGCCGCCACGAGCGTGCAGTGGGGCGACTGCGTGATCAATCTCATCGACACCCCCGGCCACGTCGACTTCACGGTCGAGGTCGAGCGCAGCCTCCGCGTGCTCGACGGCGCCATCCTCGTGCTCTGCAGCGTCGGCGGCGTGCAGAGCCAGTCGATGACGGTCGACCGGCAGATGAAGCGCTACAAGGTGCCCCGGCTGGCGTTCGTCAACAAGATGGACCGCACCGGCGCCAACTTCGAGCGGGTCGTCGGCCAGCTCAAGGACAAGCTCGGCTGCCACGCCATCCCCTTCCAGATCCCGATCGGCAAGGAGGACAAGCTCCAGGGCGTGATCGACCTGGTGCGGATGAAGGCGATCTACTTCGACGGCGACAACGGCGAGCACGTCCGCGTCGAGGACATCCCCGCCGACTACGCCGACAAGGCGGCCGAGGCCCGGCACAAGATGCTCGAGGACCTCGCCATGTACTCCGACTCGCTCATGGAGAAGCTCCTCTCCGAGGAGGTGCCGACGGAGGAGGAGATCCACGCCGTCACGAAGGCGGCCGTCCACGCCCAGAGCATCACGCCGGTGTTCTGCGGAAGCGCCTACAAGAACAAGGGCGTGCAGCCGCTGCTCGACGCGGTGGTCCGCTACCTTCCCAACCCGCTCGAGCGGAAAGTGATCGCCAAGAACTGGTCGAACCCCGACGAGAAGTTCGACCTCGAGGCCGACCCGAAGAAGCCGCTCGTGGCGATGGCCTTCAAGATCGTCGACGATCCGTTCGGCCAGCTCACCTTCATGCGGATCTACCAGGGCACGCTGAAGAAGGGCGAGGCCTACATCAACCAGCGCACGAGCAACAAGCAGCGGTTCAGCCGCATCGTGCGGATGCACGCCGACAAGCGGGAAGAGATCGAGACGGCGGAAGCCGGCGACATCGTGGCCGTGATGGGGGTCGATGCGGCCTCCGGCGACACCTACTCCACCGACGCGAAGTACTGCACGCTCGAGAACATGTTCGTGCCGGAGCCCGTGATCAAGATGGCGATCACGCCCACCCAGCGGGACGGCCTCGACAAGCTCGTGAAGGCGCTCCAGCGGTTCACCCGCGAGGATCCCACCTTCCGCGTGGCCACCGACGAGGAGACCGGCGAGACGCTGATCGCCGGGATGGGCGAGCTCCACCTCGACATCTACGTCGAGCGGATCAAGCGCGAATACAAGGTCGAGGTGACGGTCGGCGCCCCGAAGGTGAGCTACCGCGAGGCCCCGACGAAGGGCACCGCCTACGACTACAAGCACAAGAAGCAGACGGGCGGCTCCGGCCAGTACGCCCACATCATCGGCCACCTCGAGCCGCTGCCCGAGGACTCCACGGAGACATTCGAGTTCGAAGACGCGGTCGTGGGCGGCCGCGTGCCGCGGGAATACATCCCCTCGGTCGAAAAGGGCTTTCGCGCCGTGCTCGGCAAGGGCCCGATCGCCGGCTTCCCGATCGTGGGCGTGAAGGCCACGCTCGAGGACGGCTCCTACCACGACGTCGATTCCAGCGACATGGCCTTCCAGACCTGCGCCCGGGCCGGCTTCCGCGAGGCCTTCCTGGCCACGAAGCCGGTGCTCCTGGAGCCGATCATGAAGATGGAGGTGGAGGTGCCCGCCGACTTCCAGGGCGCCGTCACCGGCGAGCTCAACAAGCGGCGCGGGCTCATCATCTCGACCGAGACGGTGGGCAACACCTCGACGATCATCGCCGAGGTGCCGCTCGCCGAGACCTTCGGCTACTCGACCGACCTGCGGAGCATGACGCAGGGGCAGGGTGTCTTCACCATGGAGTTCTCCAAGTACAAGCCGACTCCGGGCAACATCCAGAAGGAAATCGTCGAGGAGCGGAAGAAGCAGGAGCTCGCGGCGGCCAAGTGAGCCGGGGCGTCGGGGCGGGGGCCGCAATCCCCGCGCTGGCGCTTGGGGCTTCCTGACGGGAGGCAGAGCCGGTTTTCAGCAAGCCCGGAGCGCAAGCGACGGGACCGAGGTGGCGGGCCATCCGGCTCCGCGGTGGCCCGACGAGGTGACGACCCGCATTGTCCCCGCGCTGGCGCTTGGGGCTTCCTGACGGGAGGCAACGCCAGCCAACACGAAGCCCGGAGCGCGAGCGACGGGACTCCGGCAGCGCCGTCGCGAGGCGAACGGACTGCAGGCGTCACTGGTAGTCGCCTTCCGTGAGGGTGTAGCTACCGGCCCAGTTCGAGTACGGCGCAGTGCCGCCGGCCGCCGCGTGATTCCAGCTCATGAGCTGGGCGTAGACCTGACCCCGGAGCGAGTCCTTGAGGAACCCGGTGTGGCCGTCGCAGAAGGCGACGACCGCGCCGCCGGGGTGGTTCGAACTGGGCATGTTCGCCGCGCCGGGCACGGTGGCACTGCCGAGCGTGCCGCTGTTGATGACCTTGGTCGGCACCGTGGTGCCGACGATCCCGAACACGGGCGTGGCTCCCGCCGTCCACGCGATCGTGGTCCCGGGCTGAAGGTTCCACGTTCCCTGCGTCGCGATCTGCGGCCCACACTCCTCCGAGAGCAGGAGCGTCGTGGCCGTGCCGTCATTGCTGGCGACGTCGTCCATCGAGACCCGACCCGACGTACTGCCGGTCGTGACGGTGGTGTCGAGCATCACGCCGGTGGCTCGGCTTCCAGGCTGGTTGGAGCCGGCGCCGGCGCTGCCGACGTAGGCGAGCACCGGACCGGCGAGCGAGTCCGGAGGGCTCGAAGGGCAGCCGAAAAACGCGATGTAGATCGAAGGGATCGAGCCGTTCGTGATCGCGTTCCAGACGTCCTTACGTTCCATGTTGGGAAGGATCACGACGGGCCAGGAGAAGTAACTCGTTCCTGAACCGACCGGCACCGCGTTCCGCCAGCCGGGGATGTAGCGCTTCGAGTCGTTGAACCGCACCATGGCAAAAGCCTGCTGAAACTGGTTGTTGGCGCAGGTCATGCGCCGGCCGGCCTCGCGGGCCCCCTGGACGGCCGGCAGGAGCAGCCCCATGAGCAGGCCGATGATGCTGATCACGACGAGCAGTTCGACGAGCGTAAACCCCCGGTGGTCGCGGGCGGGGCGGTGCATGGCGTTGGGCTCCTGGATCGACGCGGACGGGACGGCGCCCGGGTCAGCGGGCGATGAACGAGTGCTGGACGGTGATCTGGCGGACTTCCTGGCTCGACGGATCGTAGCAGCGGATGCGGATCTCGACACCTCGCAGCGGGACATTGTACGGCGGCGATGCCTCCAGCTCGCCGGCGTCATCCACGACTCCGTTGCCGTTGTTGTCGGCCAGGTTGGTGCCCTGGTCCTGGACCGAGCCGTCCGTCACGTTGTTGAACTCCGTGTGCAGGCTCCAGGTGTCGTAGACCTTGGCCCCCGCGGGCATGCCGGTGAATGCGGCCGCACCGCTGCCGCCCAGCGACGCGCTCCCGCCGCCGCCCAGGTCCGCGTACGCGCCAAAGGTCGTGCCGGTGATGGTGACGGTCGCCTGCTGCGGGTCGAACACGCGGACGTCGAAGGCGGTGACGTTGGCGAGCATGAGGTCCTCCCCCTCGCGGACACCCGCCAGAATCTCCCCGGTCGTCGAGGCCGAGCCGGTGGTGATCTGGGGCCACGTCGCCAGCACGCTCGGATTCACCGTGCCCAGGGGGTTGTGCATGAACCGGCTCTGCCGCCGCACGAGGTCGGCGAGGCTGTTGGCGATGAGCGTGCCGCCCTCGAGGCGGACCGAGAGGTCGTTGGTGAGGTAGAACGCGTCCCACGTGCTGGACGCGACCGAGTTCGTGGATTGCATGGCGCCCGCCCCCGGCGCCGCCGACACGAGCAGCTGCCGCCGGTAGAGGTTGTACAGTTGCAGTCCGTCGGCCGTCGGCGGCCCTTGCTTGCAGAACCAGGCCACCTCGGCCACCGGCGACTCGAACGACACCGTCCCGGACAGGAGTCCCGTGAACGGCCGGCCGGGGCTCGCGGTCGTGAGCATGAGGATGTCGTCCACGTCGGCAACCATGGCCGTGCTCGTCTCGACCATCGGCCCCTCGATGATCTCGAAGTAGCCGCAGGCACTCTCGGGACGGATGAACGCCTTGACCTCGGTCGTCACCCCCTGCAGGTCCTGCCGCAGCCGCCAGGCCGCCGACCGCATGCGGGCCCCGAGCTGGACGAGATCCTGGCTGTCGGCCACCGCCCGACCGAAGATCCCGAACAGCGACGCCAGCGCTGCCATGACGACCAGCGCGAGCGTCGCCGCGACGAGCAGCTCGACGAGCGTGAAGCCGGCCGGCCGGGCCGGCCGGCCGGCGGATCGAGGCCGTGGCGGGAGGCGGCTCATGGGAGGAACCTCTGCAGGCGGATCGTCTCGCGGACGTTGAGGTTTCGGCCGGGCGCGTAGCCCACGGGGATCGAACGGTCCACGATGGCGAACAGCCTCGCGAATTGCGGCGATCCACCGTTCGCCGACGTGTCGGTGATCCGAAGGGTGATCCAGACGGCGAACACGTGCGACCGGGTCGTGGCCACGTTCGCCAGGCGGATCGCCGTGGCCCGCTTGAGGAAGGCGCTGGCTGCATCGGGCGTCGATCGGGGAAAGGCCGCGTCGCCGCCGACGACGAGCAGGTCACGATCCGCCTTGATCGGGGCGTAAGCCGGGGCGGCGGCGACGGGATTCGGCACGCCCGAGCGGCCGAGGACGGCCGTCCAGACGGCGTTGTCGAGCGCGGTCGGCGGACTCGAGGTATTGGTGAGGATCGTGTTGACGTTCACCCGGCCGGCCTCCCGCCAGCGGGAGAACTGGCCGTACTGAAAGTTCTCGTAGCCGGTGCCGGCGAGGTACGTGGAGGCGACCGTGCCGGTGCCGGAGAACACGTTGGCCGCCGCGAATCGCGACGGCACGATCGTGGCGTCGAGGATCGCCGGGTAGGCGCGGGCCAGCGAAGCCTCATTCGTCTCGTCGAACATGGCCTCCGGCAGGCCCGAGCTCCCGGACTGCACGGCCAGCAGTTCGCCGTGGCTCACGAGGTCGCGGTTCGGCCAGTGGAGCCAGCGTGAGACGGCTCGCGACGGCGCCGTCCCGCTGGCGGGGATGGTGAGGCGATGGATGTCGACGTAGGCGTTCTTGCCCGCCCCGGTGCCGAGGAGATTGCCCCCCAAGGCCCTGGTGGGGTCCGCCAGCCGCTGAAGCACGACTTCCGTCGCCGTCCCGCTCGTCGTGACCGTGGCCGTGGTGCCGGTGTTGGTGGCGATGGCCGTCGCGGTGGTCAGGATGGTAGCGAGCGGCGCCGTCGTGCCGCCGGCGACCCATGTCACGGACAACCGCCAGACGCCGGTGGCCGCCGCGTTGAGCGTGTTCGCCGTCGCATTCCCGAGACTCCCGGCGATCCGCTCCGTCGTGCCGCTGACCGTCGGCGCCGGCCCCGTGCAGAGCTGCGCGTTCCAGGGGCGGTAGAGCGAGACGGCCACCTGGCTGCCGGTGGCCGTCGCGCTCGTGATCACGAGCTCGGGCCGCTCCATGCCCCAGACGCCGGTGCCCGTCGTCCAGACGCCGTCGAGCGGGGTCGGGTCGTAGGGATACCATCCAATCGTCGAGTCCGGATCGCGGAACTCGATCACGTTCGCGGCCCACTGGGCGGCGTCGGCCACGGGCGCGCCGAGAGCCACGCACAGCGTGTAGAGCTGCTTGAAGTACTCCTGCCGGGCGGCGGTGCTCGCGAACGGTCGGTTGAGGTTGAACCGGAGTCCCGCGACGGTCTCGGGCGAGAGCACGTCGTAGGGATTCCCGCCGGTCACGGCGGTGCGGGTCTGGGTCACGGCAGTGCCCGTGATCGCCGGCGTGTCCCAGCTCTCGGTCGTCACCGTCATCCGCGACCGCTCGGCGAGATCGTCGAGCATTGCGGCCAGCCGCGGGGCGAGCGTCGCGGCGTCGGCGTCGAACTGCCGCAGGATCCGCTCCAGCTCCGCGACCGTGTAAGGGGCGTCGACGGCGTTGCCGCCGGCCGCGCGGGGCGCGTCATCGTCGAGCCGCAGGGCGTAGGGATGGGCGGCGGCACCCGTGGACCGGAGGTCCTCGGTGTCGCCGACCGCCCAGGCGACGGCTCCCGCGGGCCGGCAGAACCGCAGCGAGGGCGGGCTGCCGCCGTCGGTGAACACCTGGAGGCGGGCCTTGAGGTCGGTCGGCGAGTTGGCCGTGCCCGTGGTCGCGTTCACGAACCAGAAGTCGGCGTTCACGGGGCTGGTGCCGGTCGTCAGGCTCTCGTTTCCGGGCGCTGCGCCGCTGTACGTCGTGCCCTGCGTGTAGCGGCCCTGCTGGCTGGCCTCGACGAGCGGCGTCGGCCGCCACTGCGTGGCCGACGACGTGGTCGCGGCCACGCAGTGGCGGCGACCACGACGACGTGGTCGCGGCCTGCGTCACCGCCCCGCCCTGCAGAACGATGGCCCAGCGGTTGGTGCCCGACCCAGCCGCCTGCCCACCGAAGGCCAGCGCCGCATCGACGTCGGCCGGGCCGAAGCCCATGCCCACCGGGAACGTGACGGGATCCTTGGAGTACTGCGTCGTGTCCCGGGGCAGCTGCGCCCGGACGACCGAGCCGTGCGCGTTGAGATTGATCCGGCCGTCGAGGTCGAGCACGAGATAGGAGACGTCGAACTTCAGGTCGCCCCCGCTCGACGTCCGCTGCCGCGGGAGGGCGTCCTGCAGCCAGACGCCGTCCGGCACGCCGTCGCCGTCGTTGTCCACCGTGCAGGGAGCGTTGGCGGCGCCGAACGCAGGCCGCGCGACCGACGCGACCGTCGAGCTCCGCAGCACGACCTGCGTGAGGAACGGGTTCTGGTCGTCGAAGGCGTCGTAGGGCTCGTGCTTGTCGTCGGGCTGCGTGCCGCTGAACTCCCGGCCGTTGATCACCGCCTCGCAGGGGAAGACCGTGGGCAGCGGCAGGGGCGTGGTCGGCTTCACGTTGGCGAGCAGCACGGTGCCGGCAGTGGCGTCGACGCGGAGGATGCGGTAGCTCGTCGGCCCGGTCGGGTCACTCGCCGCGGGCACGAACGTCAGCACCCTGCCCGCGACGAGGGCGGGGTTTGAAAGGTCAAGGCCGGTCACCGTGCCTGTGATGATTGCGGCCGCCGCGCCGGAAAGGCCGCTGACCTGGCACGACTGCGACGTGCCGTATTTGTCGGCCAGGAGGGTCTCCGTCACGGCGCCCCCGACGGGGTTCGTGCCACGGATGAGCCGCAGGAGTGCCTCGTCGAGCTGCGCGCGGGCCAGCGAGGCCGAACCCGCGGACGTGGCATTCGTCGCCGCCGCGAACGCGCGGGCCGCCTCGCGGGCCCGGATCGCGAGCAGGATGCCCACGCCGCCGACCACGATGAACAGCGCCAGGATGCTCAGGACGAGCAGCAGCAGCATCCCGCGCCGCGTGGTCGCGACGGTTCCGCTCGACGATCGGAAATGCATGGCGACCACCGTCATTCGAGGTTCACGAACCGCTCGTCCACCCGCAGCAGGCCGTCGAAGCCGAAAGCCTGGAGCGTGCCGCTGGAGACCAGGCCGCTCCAATCGTTCCCCGACAGCGCCACGAAGGATGTGCCCATCGGGGCCCCCGACGTCTGCCCGGCCGCGAACGCGGTCCACGACGACGCGATCTGCACCCAGCGGGGCTCGCCGGCGCCCACGACGAGAATCCAGGAGCAGCCCGCGAGGAACCGCCGCCGGTCCGAGGCCGCGTCGGCGCCGCTCCTGGCCGAGAACACGGCCGCCGCCTCCTGGCTCAACGGTATCTGCTTCACGGTCGGGGATGGCTGACGGAAAACCACCGTCGTCAGGCGCACGCGGGCTCCCTGCCCCGTCGGCGCCGCCGTCGACGAGAGCATGCAGCCGTAGCAGACACCCGGCTCGAAGCCGGTGACGATGCCGGTGCCGGTCGTCTGCAGGCTGTCCCGCAGGCGGAATCCCGCCGTTGGATCGATCCGGGCCGCGACCGCGGCGGCGTTGGCGGCCGCGACGGACGCGTGGGCGACGGTGCACGCCCCCCCCGACGTCAGGCCCTCCCCGAACACGACCGCGGGGGCGGCGACGCCCGTCCACAGCTCGTACCGGCACAGGCCGCGGCTGGAGAGATCCGCCTGGGCGTTGGCGGCCAACGTCCCGGCCCGGTCGATGTCGGTGGCGTCACTGAGCCGTGAGCCGGCGGCCGGCAGCAGGGCGGCGATCCCGGCGAGGGCCCCGATGATGATTCCCAGCGACACGAGCACCTCGAGCAGCGTGAAGCCGCCGGTGCGTGGGGACAAGGCGGCGGCGGAATGGCGACCCGCGTTCATTTGCCCACCCCGATGCCCTGGCGGGCCTTCGCCCGGGCCGCCTGCAGCGCGGCGTCGTCCGTCGCCGACTGCGGCACGTTCTCCGCCACGAACATCCGGCCCGTCTGGGTGGCCAGCGCCACCCAGGTGGCCTCGGAACTGGAGAGCGTGTTGGATCCCGACAGCACCAGGTCGCGGGGCGCGACGAGGAAGTAGAGCGTGCCGACGGGGATCGCGGGCTGGGCCGCGCCGGCCGCCGCCGTGGCGCCGGGCTCGGGCACCTGCTGGATGATCTCGGCGACGCGGCCGACGCGGTCGAACACGACGGCGATGGTGCCCTTGCCATCGAGCCGGCCGTAAGTCGTGGACCGGGTGTCGCCAAGCCCGCTGAAGCCCAGGTCGACGGCGGAGCTCTCGTCGATCTGCACGACGGCCGACGATTTGGTCGGGTACTGCGCCAACAGGGCGTTGAACGCCCCGCCCGCCGGCGGCTTGGGCCAGACCGTGTTCTGCGCCGTCTGGCCGAGCGTGGTGCGGAACGCCAGCGTTCCGGCCGTCGAGGACGACGGCGTGAACGCCAGCCACGCGGTGGACGGCGCGACGCCGGGATTGTCCTGGCCGCCGAACAGCAGAACCTTGTAGGCCCGCTGCACGTCGTCGCCGTTCGTCGGCGTCACCGTGACCGCCGCCGACGTCGTGCCGGGGGACAGCGACCCGGTCACCGTGGCCTCGATGAGCGGCAGCATGACGGCGTCGTAGAGCGAGGTGCACGCGGCGGCCGCGTTGGAACCCGCACCGCTCCCGGAGGCCAGGATCGCGGCGGCTCCCTCTGGCACGCCGAGAGCCCGCGACTGGGCGGCCGACAGCACGGCGGCCAGCGTCTCCGCCCCCCGCTGCTGGCCCCGTCGGCTGCCGCGGATGCCGGCCACGGTGAGGGCGAGGAACACCGCGATCAGGCCCGTGACGACGAGCAGTTCGACGAGCGTCATGCCGCCCCGGCGGCGCACGCGGGCAGCGGAGGCGGGAGTGTCGAACGGCGAGTTCATGAGGTGACCTGCAGTTCGACGTTCACGATGTTGTCGCCGCGACCGTCGCCGCCGCTGACGGGGCCGCCGGACTTGCCGGCCTCGGCATCCTGTGGATTCCCACAATCGCGGCCCGTGGGACTGGAACCCTTGGAGAGAGTCGCCGCGTCGCCATTGCGCTCCAGGCCGTACGCGCCGTCCGGTCCGGCCGAGTAGATGAGCGGCCGCATTCCCAATCCCGGTCGCACCCCGCCACCGGCCGGGAACGCCGCGTCGAGGGCACCGAAGAACGGCGTCGTTTCGCCGGTCTTCTGGAAGCCCGGCGCCCAGAGGATGTAGTCGATCGGGTTGTTCCAGTCGTCCCAGAACTCGAGCGCGCCGTCGCCGTCCTTGTCGCCTTTCTTGAGTTGCAAGAGGCCGTTGCAGTCGAGGCAGTCGGCGAACCCCCCCTGCATGATGATCATGAACAGGCACTCGGCGCCGCCGTATTGCCCGCTGGGGCTCGTGGCCTTGTACGTCGCCACGTAGGCCGCCTGCGCCGGCGTGCGCGGGAACCCGTCCGCGCCGCCGGCCATGTACGCCACGTCGGCCCACCGGTCCGGCATATCACCCGTGATCAGATTGCGACGAATGTGCCAGGCGCGCGCCGCCGAGCCGGTGATCCCGGCCGGCAACTGTGCGCTCCCGACACTCCGCGACTCGTAACGCCGGAACTGCATCGTGATGATCTGGTCGAGACGGCTGATCGCGCTCGCCGTCGTGTTCACCTTCCCCCCTTTCCGGGCCGCCGAGATCGCGCCGCCGAACAATGCCATGAGGACGACGATGATCGAGATCGTGACCAGGAGCTCCACGAGCGTGAACCCGCGACGGATGAAGCCACCACCGGCGTGCACCGGACACCTCACGACAGGTCGTTGATGAGCTTGATGAGCGGCATGAACAGGGCGATCACGATGAAGCCCACCGCACCGCCGAGGAACACGATGAGCAGCGGCTCCATGAGCGACGTGAGGCTCTCGGTGAGCACCGCCACCTCCTCGTCGTAGGTGTCGGCCACCTTGTAGAGCATCGTGTCGAGCTCGCCCGACTCCTCGCCGACGTCGACCATGTTGACCACCAGGTCGTCGATCACCGGCTTCTTGTAGCGGAACATGTACATCAGCGCCCCGACGATCGGCACGAAGGTGGTCCAGAACAGGAGGGCCACGGCGTTGAACGGGGGCACGGAGTGGGCCTTGAGCGGCTTCGCGATGGCATCACCGTCGCGGATCGCGTCGGACACCCGGGAGAAGAGCCGCTCGAACATCATGTTGCCTGAGGTCTCCTTCGTGATGTTGAGCGCCTCGAGGATCGGCACGCCGCTGGCCAGCAGCGTGCCCAGGGTTCGCGCGCCTCGCGACATGATGTTCTTCTCG
>JBJTPA010000064.1:0-3958 GCA_046074885.1 Planctomycetaceae bacterium | reverse complement strand
CCTTCCGCACCAACAGCGACAACACGGGCAACGACTCGTTCGACAGCGGCCAGGCGCTGACGATGCGGGGCACCTGGCTGCCGTTCTGGGACGAGGCGAGCGACGGGCGGTATTACCTGCACCTCGGTGCGGCCTACAGTTACCGTGACGCGTATCAAAAGCAGGTTCGCTTCCGCAACACCCCTGAAATCCGCAAACAGCAGCCCACGAACATCCTCGGGCCGGTGAAGGTGCCGCCGAGCAACTACCAGAACGGCTTCCCCAGCCCCTTCGCGCCGATCTTCGTCGATACCGGCAACATCGCGGCCGACAACTTCCAGCTCTTTGACCCGGAGTTCGCCCTCATCATGGGGCCGCTGTCGCTGCAGTCGGAGTATGCCTTCGCGATGGTCGACCAGATCGGCGGCCCACCGCTGTTCTTCAACGGCTACATGGCCCAGCTGAGCTGGTTCCTCACCGGCGAGCACCGGCCCTACGACCGGAAGCTGGGCATCCACAAGCGGCTCGAGCCCTTCGAGGATTTCTTCCGCGTGCGGACGAAGTCGAAGGGCATCCAGGCCGGGCTCGGCGCCTGGGAGGTCGCGGCGAGGTTCTCGAACATCGTGCTCAACGACAAGAACATCCAGGGCAACAATCTCACCGACTTCACGATCGGCCTCAACTGGTACCTGAACCCCTACACCCGCTGGAAGTTCAACTACATCCGGGCGTTCCTCGAGGACGCGCGGGCGGGCAACAGCCTCACCGATGCGTACGGCATGCGGATCGACTACGACTTCTGATCGACGACGGGACAGGGAGACGCACGATGAACATCTCGCGGATCGGCCTGGTGGTCGTGGCGGGGGCGCTGGCGTGCGGCGGGGCCTGGCCGCGGCGACCGGTCAGGTCGCGAGTGGGCGGGTCATCTCGACGGGCAAGACCCAGGCGTCGTACTGCTCGGGTGTCACGTAGCCGAGCGCCACCGCCGCGGCCTTGAGGCTCGTCCCCTCGAGGTGGGCCTTCTTGGCGATCTTCGCCGCCTTCTCGTAGCCGATGTGCGTGTTGAGCGCGGTCACGAGCATCAGCGAGTCGTCGAGGTGGTGCCGGATCCGGGCCAGGTTGGGCTCGATGCCGGTCGCGCAGTGCACACGCATCGAGTCGCAGGCGTCGGCGATGAGATCCGCGCTCTCGAGCACGTTGTGGATCATCACCGGCTTGTAGACGTTGAGCTGGAAGTTGCCCTGCGAGCCCGCGAACGCGACCGCGGCGTCGTTCCCGAACACCTGTGCACAGACCATCGTCATGGCTTCGCACTGGGTGGGGTTCACCTTCCCCGGCATGATCGAGCTGCCGGGCTCGTTCTCCGGGATCGAGATCTCCCCGATGCCGCAGCGCGGCCCGCTCGCCAGCCAGCGGATGTCGTTGGCGATCTTGAGGAGCGCCATCGCGAGGCCCCGCTCGGCCGCGCTCACCTCGACGAGCGCGTCGTGGGCGGCCAGCGCCGCGAACTTGTTGGGGGCCGACACGAACGGGTGGCCGGTCTCCTTCGCGATGTACGACGCGGCCACGTCGCCGAACCGCGGGTGGGCGTTGAGCCCCGTGCCCACGGCCGTGCCGCCGATGGCCAGTTCGTGGAGGCCCGGCAGCGCCCGCTCGATGCCGGCAATGCGGTCGTCGAGCTGGGCGCGCCAACTGGAAATCTCCTGGCCGAGCGTGATCGGCGTGGCGTCCTGGAGGTGGGTGCGGCCGATCTTCACGAGAGCGGCGTGCTTCTTCTCCAGGGCGAGAAAGACGTCCCGCAGCCCGCGGACCGCGGGCAGGAGCCGGTCGTGGATCACCGCCACGGCGGCGATGTGCATCGCGGTGGGGAAGGTGTCGTTCGACGACTGGCCGCGGTTGACGTCGTCGTTGGGGTGGACCGGCGACTTGGAGCCCATCACGCCGCCGGCGATCTCGATCGCGCGGTTCGAGATCACCTCGTTGGCGTTCATGTTCGACTGCGTGCCGCTGCCGGTCTGGAAGACGACGAGCGGAAAATGGTCGTCGAGCTTCCCGGCGATCACCTCGTCGGCGGCCTGCACGATGAGCTTCACCGTCGCGGAGGGCAGCTGGCCGAGCTCGCCATTGGCGAGCGCCGCGGACTTCTTGAGGATGCCGAGGCTCCTCTTGATTGCCCGGCCCCACTGGAAGCGGTCCACGCCTATCCTGAAGTTGTCGCGGGACCGCTCGGTCTGGGCGCCCCAGTAGCGGTCGGCGGGCACGCGGACCTCGCCCATGCTGTCGGACTCGGTGCGGAACTGCTGCGCGGCGGTCATGAGTGGGCCTTGGGGAGTGGGGATGCGGCCCGGGATTGCCGCATCGACTCGGACAAGGATACGCGAGGCGCGAACTAGCGGCGCGTGCTGCGCCGCGCCGGGGACGTCGGCTTGGCCGCGGCGGCCGGGGCGGCGGCCCCCGGCGGCTGGGCCAGCGCGATCGCGAGCCAGCCATCCGTGCTCACCGCCTGCACCGCCTGCACGCCCGCGAACCGCCGGTCGCCGGCGACCTCCGCGGGCACGAGCGGCACGGGCCGCTCCTTGGGGAAGATCTTCCCGACGATCGTCCGGAGGGCGAGCTCCATCCGCCCCTGCTGCCCCTCGCCGGTGAGCCGCACCGGCCCCTCCCGCTCGAGCAGCACCTGCGGGCCGGCCATGACGGGACGGTAGGCCACCTGGGCCACGATGTCGTACCACGCCCGCCGGTTGCTCTCGATGGCGTCGAGCGCCATCCGCACGTGGACGAGCCCGTCGCGGCACTCGATCCGCAGCGGCTCCTCGGAGGCGAACGCCACCTCGACGTCCGCCGGCAGGTCGTCGGGGATCCGCGGCGGCACGCCGAGCCGCTCGCAGACGGTCCGCACCAGCGCCTCGACGGTGAGTTTGCGGCCGGCGAGGCCGAACCGCTCGCAGGCGTTGTTGACCGACGACTCGTGGACCTGCACGCTCACCAGCGCGTCGGCCGGGACCCGCGGGCGGGGCGTGTGCGCGGCGAGCTGGCCGGGCCCCGCCAGCCGGATCCGCGCGGTGGCCGTGTCGGCCGTGGTCTCGAGCGCCACCGGCTGCGGGTCGAGCCCCAGCCCCACGAGCGGCTCCCAGACCCGCTTCCGCACCCGGTCGGCGAGCTCGCGGAACTTCGGCTCCGTGTTTGCGTCCACCTCGCGGCAGGCGCGGCTCACGATCTTGTCGTTCACCTCGCGGGTGGCCTCGGCGTGGTGGTCGTCGTGCTGGTTGCGGGCGATCGACCGCATCATCCACCCCATGATCGGCACGAAGTCGTAGTCGGTCTCGACGTCGGCGAGCCGCGACCGGTTCGACGCCGTGCCCACGGCGCGGCCGAAGGCGACGCCCGTGGCCGAGATCGTCACCGGCTTGCGGACGGTGAACGCCGCGTTGGCGACCGAGTGCATGGCGACCGGCCCCGACTCGGCGACGGTCCGCGACGACACGACGCCGTCCACGAGGAGGTCGAGGCGGATCTCGTCGTTGGCCGGCAGGAACTTCACGCCCGTGGACTGCTCGACCCGGCGGGTGCCACGCACCGGAGTGCCGAGGACGAAGTCCCGCATCGGCCCCGAGGACACCGTCGTCTCGGGCATCATCCGCGCGATGAACGTGCGATGCACCGCGACGCGGAGGTTGGGGGCGTTGTAATGGTCGGCCACGGCGCGGCGGATCTCGGCGGCCCCCGCGGAACCGAGCGGCTCGAGCGCCGCGCGGACCCGCGCGGCCGCCTTCGCGTCGGCGGCCGCCTCGAGCGCCTCGAGCGCCTCGAGCAGCCGTCCGGTCGCCGCGGTGTCGAGGAGCACCGCGACGTCGTGCGTCGCCGGCGCGGTCGCGGCGGCCGCGGCCCCCCGCCACACCGCCACCCGGCGGCCCGCCGAGAGCGCGGTGCGGCGGACGCGCGTTGAGGGCGTCGCGTCGTCGATGCGGTCGGCGAG
>JBJTPA010000063.1:0-4126 GCA_046074885.1 Planctomycetaceae bacterium | reverse complement strand
ATCGACCGGCTCTACGACCCCGCCGCCTTCCTCCGCGACATCGGCCACCGCGTGCTCCCTGGCGGCCTGCTCGTGATCACCTCGCCGTACACCTGGCTCGAGGAGTACACGCCCCGCGAGAAGTGGCTCGGCGGCCGCCGCGAGCACGGCGAGCCGCTCTCCACGCTCGCCGGCCTGTCGCGGGCGCTCGCCGGCGCGTTCGCGCTCGTGCACCGGCAGGACGTGCCCTTCGTGATCCGCGAGACGGCCCGCAAGCACCAGCACACGATCGCGGACATGACGGTCTGGAAGCGCGCGGAAGCGTGATGGATCCCGCTTCCGCGGGCCCGGGAGGGCGTGGTACAGTGCGGGAAGCGTCCGCTCCCGCCGCCCGACCTCCCCGCCGTCGATGACCATGGCCGACGACACGTTCGTGCCGTGCCGTGAATGGCTCGGCATCGAGCCCGCCGACCTCGCGGAGCCCCACCGGCTGCTGGGAATCGACGCCGCGGAAACCGATCCGCTCGCCATCGTCCGGGCCGCGGACCGCCGGTTGGCGGCGCTGCGCGGGGCTCCGGCGGAACGCGGTGCCGAGCGCGATGCGCTCACGGCCCAGGTGGAAGCCGCCCGCGACGCGATGCTGGCCGGCGCGGTTCGGCCACGCGCGGCGGCCGTGACCCCGCCGCCGGTCCCCCCCGTGCCGGCCGCACCGCCGGCGACGCCGGCCCTGAAACCGCCGGGAGCCGCTCCAGGGGCGTCGGGCGCGACTGCGGCGATTCCAGTGCCACCGCCGGTGCCACCGCCAGCCGTTCCCGCGGGCGCGACCGACGACGCTCCGATCCACGTCACCCGCTCGCGGGTCGCGCGGCGCGGACGATCCGACGGCATGGCGACGGGACTCGGGCTCGCGGCACTTCTGATCGCCGCCGCCACGGCCGCGATCTACGTGGTCCGGCCGCACCTGCAGCACGCGACGAAGGTCGCGGGGAGGCACGACACGCCGGTGCACCCGAAGCCCGAACCGAAGCCCGAACCGAAGCCTGCACCGAAGCCTGCACCGAAGCCCGAACCGAAGCCCGAACCAAAGCCCGAACCCGAGCCGGAGCCCGATCGCACGCCAGATCCGCCCCCGATGCCCCAAGGTGAGCCGATGCCCGACCCGGCGGCCAACGTGCCGCCGCCGGTCGACGTGGAGAAGGTCCGCGCCAATGTCGGCGCCGCGATCACGAAGGGCTACGAGGCATTGCGCCACCAGGATTTCGCCGCCGCCAAGCGGGAGTTTGAACGGGTGACCGCCGAGGCCCTCGACGACCAGCAGGCCACCGACCGCCTGCAGCGTTGGAGGCAACTCGCCCTGTATGCAGAGCAGTATCCGGGATTCCGCGACAAGGCACTCTCCAGTGCCGCATCGACCGCCGCCACGTACGACCTCGGTTCCAGGCAGATCGCCGTCGTCGAGTTCACGGCCCGCGAGTTCATCTACCGCGACAGCCGCAATCCCGGCCGGAACCTCCGCGTGCCCCGCGACGCGATCCCGCCGGACGTCGAGTCGGCGCTCGTCGAGCTGTGGTTCGCCAAGGACGGCCGGGCCGCGAACCACCTGTTCCTCGGGGCCGCCGCCCTCGCCCGCCGCAAGCCGGATCTCGCCGCGGCCCGTCGCGAGTGGCAGGCCGCCGCGGCGGGGGGCGAGCCGCACGGCTCGCTGCTCCTCGAGATCCTGAACGATCCCGCCGTCCGCGGCCGGTGACCGCTCACCACGCCGCCTCGAGCGCCGCGCGGAGTGCGGCCTCTTCCAGGCGGACCGGGTTGCCCCGCATGCTCGCGCCACCGGAGTTGGCGGCGAGCCAGCCGAGCCGGTCCGCGGCGAGCCCCACGTCGCGGAGCCTCCGCGGCGTGCCCGCCGCCGCGCACAGCGCCTCGACGCGGGCGACGAATGCGTCCGCCGCGGAGGCCTCGTCCGCCGGCGCTCGCGGATCGATCGCCCGCTCGAGCACGGCGAGGTCGGCGGCCGCGGCGGCGCGGTTGACCCGCAGGGCGACGGGCAGCATGAGTGCGCAGGCCGCGCCGTGCGCCGCGCCGCACTCGACGCCGAGCGCCGCCGCCACGCCGTGGGCCATGCCCAGGCCGGAGTTCGTCAGCGCCATCCCGGACACGAGCGCGGCGTGGCTCATGGCAACGCGGGCCGCGAGGTCCGCCGGATCGACGAGCACGCGGGGCAGCGCCGCCATGGCCCGCGGCAGGGCTTCGAGCACGAGCGCCCTCGGCAGCGGGCGGCGGAAGCGGCAGATGAACGACTCGACGAGCTGCGTGACGCAGTCGAGCCCCGAGGCGGCGGTCGTGGCCCGGTCGCACGACCGCGTGAGCGCGGGATCCACGATCGCCGCCCGCGGCACCATGAGCGGGCTCCGCAGGCTCTTCTTGAAGCGGCGGCGCGGGCACGAGATCACGGCGTTCCGCGTGGCCTCGGCGCCCGTGCCCGCCGTGGTCGGGATCGCGACGACCGGCAGGGGCGGCCGCTCGATCGCCAGCCCGCGGCCCACGCCCTCGAGGTGGTCGATGACCGCCGCCTCCGCGTCGCCCCCCGCCGCGTTCGTCGCCAGCGCGGCGACCGCCTTCGCGAGGTCGATCGTGGAGCCGCCCCCGACGGCGACGACCACCGCGCGGTCCCGCCCGGAGACCGGGAGCGCTGCGAGGGCCGCCGCCACCTGCGCCACGGTCGGCTCGCCGGCCGACGTCGCCACGGTCCGCGCGGACAGTCCCGCCGCCCGGAGCGACGCCTCGACCGCGGCGGCGCCGCCGCTCGCCTCCGCGCTGCGGCCGCCCGCGACGATCCACGCCTCGGAGCCCAGGGACGCCGCCACCGCGCCCGCCTCGGCGACCCGGCCGACCCCGAACAGGATCCGCTGCGGGCAGACGAAGTCCCAGGCGTCATCCGCCGCGGCACCGGCCGACCTGCTGCTCGTGGACATGGCTGATTCCCGGAGGCCGCCGTCTGCTAGGCTGCGAGCCGTTTCAGGATAGCCGCCCCGGTCCGCGCCGATGCCCGACGCCCTCACGATCCCGACGAGCCCCGGTCCGGTCCGCGGTTCCGTCCGGCCGCCGGGCTCGAAGAGCATCACGAACCGGGCGCTCGTGTGCGCGGCGTTGGCCCGCGGGGAGAGCGTGCTGACCGGCGTCCTCGACAGCGACGACACCCGCGTCATGGCCGCCGGCCTGGCCGCGCTCGGCATCCGGATCGTAGCCGACTGGCCCCGCGGCGAGGTCCGGGTCGCCGGCTCGGCCGGGGTGATTCCCGCCGCCGAGGCCACGATCGATTGCGCCGCCAGCGGGACGACGATGCGGTTCCTGTCGGCGGTCTGCGCGCTCGGCCGCGGGGCCTATCGCCTCGACGGCACCGCCCGCATGCGGCAACGGCCGATCGGCGACCTGCTCGCCGCGCTCCGCGACCTCGGCGTCGATGCGACGGCCGGCAGCCCCGGCGAGTGCCCGCCGGTCGAGATCCGCTCCGCGGGACTCGCCGGGGGCGACGTCCGCGTCCGCGGCGGCACGTCGAGCCAGTTCGCCAGCGGCCTCGCCATGGCCGCCCCCTGCGCGCACCGCGGCATGCGGATCGAGTTCGAGGGCACGCTCGTGTCGGTGCCGTACCTGGACATGACGCGGCGGGTGATGGAGGCCTTCGGCGCACGGTTCGAGGAGGCGGGCGACCGCGGGTGGCGGATCGCCCCCGGCGGCTACGCGGGCCGTCGATACGCGATCGAGCCCGACGCCTCGGCCGCGAGCTACTTTGCCGCGGCGGCGGCGATCACCGGCGGCGAGGTGCGGATCGAGGGGCTCGCGCGGACGAGCCTGCAGGGCGACGTGGCCTTCTGCGACGCCCTCGGCCGCATGGGGTGCGGCGTGTCGTGGCACGACGGGGACGACGGCGCGGTGACCGTCTCCGGCCGGGCCGCCCGCGGGATCGACATCGACATGAACGCCATCAGCGACACGGTGCCGACCCTCGCCGTGGTCGCGCTGTTCACCGAGGGCCCCACCACGATCCGCAACGTGGCCCACATCCGCGACAAGGAGACCGACCGCATCGCCGACCTCGTCCGCGAGTTGCGCCGCCTCGGCGCCGACGTCGAGGAGCGGTCCGACGGACTCG
>JBJTPA010000062.1:0-14157 GCA_046074885.1 Planctomycetaceae bacterium | reverse complement strand
CTCGAGGCCGCGCTCGCGACGAAGGCCTGGCAGGCGGCCCGCCGGGGCGAGCCGGCGGCGGTGGAGATTTCGCTCGCCACGACGACGCTCGACGGCGCGCCCCGCGGCGCCGCGGGCACGCTCACCGTGTCGCGGCTCGTGCAACCGGCGGAGGTGGCCCGCGGCGAGCTCTTCGACGCGCAGCCCTTCCCGGGGCCGCGCCGCGTGCGACCCGTGCGCGGCGGCCGGGGCCGGGCCGGCGCGGCCATCCCGCGGCCCAAGCCGGAGCCCGTGAGACCGAATCCCGCCGATCCCGAGACCTGGGAGGCCGGCGAGGCGGTGTTCACGCAGCAGGTCGCCACCGACGCGGCGACGGGCAAGGCGGCCGCGAAGCCCAACCTGCCGGCGGGGATCTACCGCGCGGTATTCGAGATCCCGGCGCGGGGCGACGTGCCGGCCGTGAAGGCGCAGCAGGTGGTGGAGGTGATCGATCCCGACGCCCGGGCATACGGCGTCAAGCGGGCTCTCGCGATGTTCCCCGAGCAGGAGTCGGTCGAGCCGGGTGCGGAGTTCCGCGCGGTCGTCGGCACGGGCTACGCGAAGGGCCGGGCCCTCGTCGAGGTCTCGCAGGCCGGCGAGGTGCTCGAACGGTCCTGGACCGACGCGAGCCGGACGCAGTGGCCGGTGAGCCTGCAGGTGACCGAGGCGCGGCGGGGCGGGTTCACGGTCCGCGTGTGGCTGGTCCGCGACGGCCGACTGCGGATGGAGTCGCGGACGATCGACGTGCCGTGGACGAACAAGAAGCTCGCGCTCGAGTGGGAGCGGTTCACCCGCCGCGTCGAGCCGGGGGCCAAGGAGGTCTGGCGGGCGAGGATCACGTCACTTCTCCCTCTCCCTCCGGGCGAGGGCCGGGGTGAGGGTGCTTTCGAAGCCCCTTCCACAACGCCGAAGGGCCCGGGTGCTGCCGTGGCCGAGCGACCGGCTCCAGCACCATCACCCGGCCTTCGGCTCCCCTCTCCCGAAGGGAGAGGGGAGCACGAAGAGCCCGCCGCGGCCGAGTTCCTCGCGCTCGCCTACGACCAGTCGCTCGACGCGCTCGCGCCGCACCAGTGGCCGGGCGACGGCCTCGCGGGTCTGTTCCGCCGCGAGGCGACATGGACGCACATCGGCTTCACGAACGCGGCCGCGGGGCTGAACCACGTGCTCGGCCACTTCAACGTGCCGTTCGTCGACGTGCCGGCGATGACGTTCCGCGAGTTCCGCGAGCCGTTCGGCTCGCCGGAGGGTGGCGGCGGGATGCGCGCCCGCGGCGGCGGTGCCGACGGGCCGATGGTCGCGATGGCGATGGACTTGGAGGGGGTCGGCGCGGCTCTGGGTGCGCCCGCGCCACGCCGCGCCACGGCGAAGGCCTCCGGGAACGCGATGCGCGACGAGCAGGCTGGCGAAGCTCGAGAGCAGCAGGCGGATCAGGACGGGGCGCCGGCCGCCGGTGCGGCCGCCCCGCCGCCCCCACGGAAAAACCTCGTCGAGACGGCGTTCTTCCTGCCCACGCTGACGAGCGGCTCCGGCGGCGTGGTGACGATCGAATTCACGCTCCCCGACACGCTCACGACCTGGCAGTTCAAGGGGCTCGCCCACGACGCGGCCCTGCGGTCGGGCACGCTCCTCGACACGGCCGTTGCCGCCAAGGAACTCATGGTCGAGCCGCTCGTGCCGCGGTTCCTGCGCGAGGGCGACCTCGTGCGGATCCCGGTCAAGGTGAGCAACAAGTCCGACGGCCGGCTCGCGGGCAAGGTCTCGTTCACGCTCGCCGACGCCCGCACGAACGACTCCCGCGACGGCCTCGTCGAGGGCCCGAGGGACCTGCCGTTCGACCTCGCCGCCGGCGAGTCGCAGCCCGTGGTGTTCACCGTGAAGGTGGCCGACGGCACCGACGCCCTCCGCTACCTCGCCGTGGGCACCGCCACGGGCTCGGCCAAGCCCGCCAGCGACGGCGAGGAGGCTCTCCTGCCCGTGCTGCCCCGCCTCGTGCTCGTCACGGAGACCGTGCCGATCACGATCCGCGGCCCCGGAGAGCGGAAGGTGTCGCTCGAGCGGCTGGCGAGGAGCGCCGGCACCGACATCCGCAGCCAGTCGCTCGTGGTGCAGGCCGCCTCGAATCCGGCCTGGTACGCCGTCCTCGCGCTGCCCTCGATCATGGAGGAGGCCGACGAGAGCACCGAGACGCTGTTCACACGGCTCTACGCCAACTCGCTCGCCCGCCATCTCGCCACCCGCGACCCGCGGATCGCGAAGGTCTTCGAGCAGTGGCGGGGCACCGACGCGCTCGAGAGCCCGCTCGAGAAGAACACGGACCTCGTGAAGACGCTCCTCGCGGAGACGCCATGGGTCCGCGACGCGGTGGACGAGAAGGAGGCCCGGGCGCGGATCGCGCTCCTCTTCGACGCCACCCGCGCGGCGAACGAGATGCAGGCCGCCCTCGCCCGACTCGCCGCGCTCCGCAACGGCGACGGCGGCTGGCCCTGGTTCCCCGGCGGCCAGACCTGCGACTCCGTCTCGCTCGGGATCATCGCCGGCTTCGGCCGGCTCCGCGCCGCGGGCGTCGATGTCGACGTGCAGCCCGCGCTCCAGGCGCTTCCCTGGCTCGACGGCCGCCTCCTCCAGGAGCGGCGGTGGGCGGAGAAGATCGAGGAGCCCGTGCTCACGCCGATCGGAGCCTACGCCCTCTACGCGCGGAGCTTCTTCACGCCCGACGCGCCGCCCCAGGGCGCGGCGGCGGCCGCGATCCAGTGGGGGCTCGACGTGGGGCGGCAGCGGTGGATGAAGATCGACGACCGCCGCTCGCAGGGACACCTCGCGATCGCGCTCAAGCGGGCCGGCGACAAGCAGACCGCCCTGTCGATCGTGGACAGCCTCAGGCAGCGGGCGGTGGATGCCGACGTCAAGCCCGGCACTGAAAAGGAAGCCTGGCAGGGCATGTGGTGGCGCGACCCGCATCCGGGCTGGTGGAGCTGGGCCCACGCCCCGATCGCCACGCAGGCGATCATGGTCGAGTGCTTCGACGAAGTGGCCGGCGACAAGGACTCGGTCGAGGCCCTCAAGGCGTGGCTTCTGTCGCAGAAGCGGACGAGCGCCTGGCGGGGCAGCCGCGCGACGGCCGACGCCGTGGGCGCCCTGCTCGGCCGCGGCGGCGACCTGCTCTCCTCGCGGGCGCTCGTGACCGTGACCGTGGGCGGCGAGACGATCGAGCCCGGAAAGGTCGAGGCGGGCACCGGCTTCTTCGAGACCCGGTTCGTTCGCCGCGAGATCGAGCCGGCGATGGCGTCCATGACCATAAAGAAGCCCGACGCCGGGCTGGCCTGGGGCGGCGTCCACTGGCAGTACCTCGACGACATCGCGAAGGTGCCGGCGGCCGGCCGCGAGGAGCTGGCGGTCGAGAAGCAGCTGTTCGTCAAGCGGTTCACGAAGGCGGGGGCGGAGCTGGTGCCGGCCCGCGACGGCGAGGCCACCAAGGTCGAGGTCGGCGACGAGCTCGTCGTGCGACTGGTCGTCACGAGCGACCGCGACTACGAGTTCCTCGAGCTCGCCGACCACCGGCCGAGCCTGACGGAGCCCGTGGACGTGCTCTCCGGCTGGCGCTTCGGCGACGGCGCCGCGTGGTACGTCGCCATCCGCGACGCCTCGACGCAGCTCTTCTTCGAGCGGCTGCCACGGGGCACGCACGTGTTCGAGTATTCGCTGCGGGCGGCCCACCGGGGCGCGGCGTCGAGCGGCTTCGCCACGATCCGGAGCCGCTACGCCCCCGAGTTCTCGGCCCACTCGGCGAGCGTCGCGGTGGAGGTGAGGTAGAATCCGCCGTCATGGACGCCCCCGCCCGCACCGACTCCCTCGCCGACGAGCTCGCCCGCGAGCGGAACCGGGAGGCGGCCGACCGCACGCTCCTGGCCTGGATCCGCACGAGCCTGGCGATGATCAGCCTCGGGTTCGGCATCGAGCAGGTCGGACAGGCCGCGGTGGGGCTCGACGGGAAGATCATCGGTTTCTCGCCGCTCAAGACGCGGATCGCCGGCGCGGCGCTCATCGCCCTGGGCATCGCGGCCACCCTCGCCGGCATGTGGGAACACCGCCACGTCCTCGCCGCGATCCTGCGCGACGACTACCGCTACGCCGAGCGGCCGGCGATCGCGCGCTCGATGGGCACGGCCCTCGTCACGGTGGGCGTCGTGGCGCTCGCCGTCATCCTGTTCGGGCTCTGAGGTCCCACGCAGTGGGACGTCAGCCCGCACGCCGGGCGGGGGGCCGAGAGTCGGGGGCCGAGGGATCCGAGCCGGCGGCCGCGGCGTCGGCCAGCGGCAGCGCGGCGTGCTCCTCGGACCAGCGCTCGAGGATCTCGCGGCGGCTGGAGTACCAGCGGTCCGCCGGGACCGGCGACGTCGCACGGGCCGCACGGGCCGAGGCCAGGAGGTCGCGGAGGGCGGCGCCGAACGTGCGGTAGGTGGCCTGCCGGTAGGCGTGCCAGTCGGGCATCTCCGCCAGGATTCGCCGGTGGGCCAGCCCCAGGTTGTGGTAGGGGATGGAGGGGAACAGGTGGTGCAGGGCGTGGTAGCGGAGGCCCACCGGGAACATGAGGGCCGCCAGCGGCGTGCGGCCCTCGACGTTCACCGAGTCGTCGATCTGCTCGGCGAAGCTCATCCGTCCGCCGTCGCTCGCGTAGCGGTGGGCGACGAGCGTGCGGAGGTGGTTGAGGCCGAGCGCCAGCATGGCCAGGAGGTAGAGCTTCGCGGGCCGGTGCCAGGTCATGGCCAGCGCGTGGCCGCCGACGTGCAGGTGGCTCGCGAACAGGAACGTAAACAGCCCGCAGGCCCGCGCGAAGCAGGCCCATTCCATCGCGGCCCACAGGGCCCGCGGGGCGTAGGCGGGAACCTCGCGGCGGCACCGCAGGTTGATGACCAGCGGCGAGCAGCGCTCGAGCACGAACCGGCGGAGCCGTGGATGGAGGAACGACACCGGCGTGCCCACGAGGAACCGCGCCACCGCCAGCGCCGGCAGGACCGTGATCTCGGCCAGGAAGCCGAGCAGCGTCCGCAGGCGGGCCACGCCGAGTGGCAGGTACTCGCCGTCCCGCGGCGTGCCGTAGTGCCGCGCGTTGTGGTGGTCGAGGTGGTGCTCGTAGAGGAACGACGGCGTGAGCATCGGGATGCCCGCCAGCACGTTCCAGGCGACCTTGAAGGCCGTCATCTCGCCGCGGCGGAAATGCACGATCTCGTGCATGAAGAGCGAGAGGCGGAACAGCGCCAGGCCGGCCACCGCCCAGGCCGCGATCTGCGTCGCGGAGAGGGGGGGCGACTCGAGATAGACCATCGCCGCGCCGTAGCCCACGACGAGGCTGGCGAGGAAGTCGGCCCAGTAGATCCCCGGATTCGGCACGAGCAGGTCGGCCACGAGGCGACGGGCCTGCTGGATCGGCGCTGAATGATCGGCTGCGTCCATGATCGTGCGGCCGCGGACGCGGCCGCCATGCCGTTCTTCGGCCGCGGCGCGGGGGCGTCATCCGTCCCGTGCGGGGCAGCCGTCACAGACTCTAGACGGAACGCGCCGGTGATCAAACCCGGGTCGACTGCGGGAACCCTGCGGCCGCGGGACCGCCCCGGCACGGCCCCGGCCGCCGGGTATCCTCCCGCCATGCCCTGGACCCACGTCTACGACCCGCTCGGCTGGCCCCCGGCCTCGACGGCGGTGGCCCTCGTGCCGCTGGCGGTGCTCCTGGGCTTGCTCGCCGGCGCGGGCCGGCCCGCCTGGCAGGCCGCCGCGGCGGGACTGGCCGCCGCGCTCGGCATCGCCGTCGGCGTGGTCGGCATGCCCGCCGACGCCGCGGCGGCGGCCGCCCTCCAGGGAGCCGCCTTCGGCCTGTTTCCCATCGGCTGGATCGTGGTGGCCGCGATGTTCGTCCACCGGCTGTCCGTGGAGGCCGGGGCGCTCGAGGTCATGAAGCGGTCGGTGGCCGGGCTCTCCGCCGACCACCGGATCCAGGCGCTCCTCATCGCGTTCTCGTTCGGCGCCTTTCTCGAGGGCGCGGCCGGCTTCGGGGCGCCGGTGGCGATCTCGGCGGCGCTCCTCGTGGGCACGGGGTTGCCGGCGGTCGAGGCGGCGTGCGTGGCACTCGTGGCCAACACGGCGCCGGTCGCCTTCGGGGCACTGGGCACGCCGATCGTCACGCTCGCCCGGGTGACCGGCCTCGACGAGCACGCGATCTCGTCGCTCGCGGGCCGGCAGCTTCCCTTCCTCTCGCTCGTGGTGCCGGCGTGGATGGTGTGCATGCTGGCCGGCTGGCGGGGCCTCGTCGGCGTCTGGCCGGCGGTGGCCGTCTGCGGCGTCTCGTTCGCGGTCGTGCAGGCGGCGATGGCGAACCTCGCGGGAGCGGCGCTCGTGGACGTGGTCGGCGGCGCGGCGAGCCTCGTCGCGGTCGCGTGCTTCCTGCGCGCGTGGCGGCCGGCGGCGTGCTGGCGGCATGGCGCGGCGCCGCCGGTCGCGGACGCGGCCGACCCGGCGCGGCGCATCGCCTGGGCGTGGGCGCCGTGGGCGTTCGTGTCGGTGGCCGTGTTCGCCTGGGGCCTCGCCCCCGTGAAGGCCGTGCTCGAGGGCCGCGGCTCGTCGGCCGCGGCGCTCCTCGCGCCTGAGTTCCCGGTGCCGTGGCTCGACGGACGCGTCGCGAAGGTGCCGCCGGCCACCCGCGAGGCGTTCGAGGTCGAGCGGGCCGTCTACCGCTTCAACTGGCTCTCCGCCGCGGGCACCGGCATCCTCGCCGCCGCGGTCGTCTCGATCCCCTGGCTCGGCGTGCGGTGGCGGCGGGCCGCGTTGCTCTTCGCCGACACCCTCCGCCGGCTCGCCGGACCGCTGGCCACGATCGCGGCGATGCTGGCGCTAGCGTTCGTGACCCGCTCGTCCGGAACCGACGTGATCCTCGGGATCGCGCTGACCCGCACCGGGGCCCTCTATCCCTTCTGCTCTGCCCTCCTCGGCTGGCTGGGGGTGGCCCTCACCGGCTCCGACACGTCGAGCAACGCCATGTTCGGCAGCCTGCAGCGGGTGACCGCCGAGCAGCTCGGACTCGACCCGCTGCTCGCCTGCACGGCCAACAGCACCGTCGGCGTGATGGGCAAGATGATCGACGCCCAGAGCATCGTGGTGGCCGCGACGGCGACCGGCATGCACCGCCGCGAGGGGGAGATTTTGCGCCGCGTGTTCCCGCACTCGCTCGCGCTCGCGTCGCTCGTGGGGCTGATCGTGTGGCTGCAGGCCGGGCCGCTCGCCTGGATGGTGCCGCCGCGGTGACGCGGATCACCGCGGGCCCGGCACCGCGGCCCCCGCTGCCGGAATGCCGTGTCGCACACGAGCGAAAATCCCGGACGCACGCAACTGCCGGCCGAGTGCGGACGCACGCCTCGCTCGACCACGGTATGCTCCTCCGGAGGAGCATCCACAATGGCCGAGGGGTTCTTCGGCGCCACCAACACGCTGGCGCTCGCTGCCTGGATCCTGCTCGTGCTGCTGCCGGGACGCAGGCTCGTCTCGCACGTGCTCTGCGCGGCGGTCATGCCCGGCCTGCTCGCCGCGGCCTACGCCGCGGTCGTGACGTGGAAGTTCGCGACGAACCCGCCGGCGGGTGACCTCGCGACGATCGCCGGCCTGCGGGCCGCCTTCGCCGACGACTGGGTGTTCGCGGCGGCGTGGACCCACTACCTCGCCTTCGACATGGTCGTCGGCGCCTGGATCGCCCGCGACGCCGTCCGCCTCGGCATCCCCTGGCCGCTGCGGACCGTCTGCCTCGTGCTCACGTTCCTGCTCGGGCCCGCGGGATTTTTGCTGCACCTCGTTACGAGGGTCGCGCTTGGGCGGCGGGTGGCGGTGGATGATGGGGCCGCAGCCACGCCGCCGCCGTGATCGCGGCCGGCGCCGCGAGGCACGCCGTGCCCGCCGCGAGCAGCGCCAGGAGGTTCGGCGGCGCGTCGAACCGGCCTCTGCCCAAGAGCGTCTGCGCGAGCGCGTAGGCGAGCACGAGCACGCTGCCGAGCACGGCCGCCGCCACGAGTCGCAGGCGACGCCGCTCCGCGATCCCCGCCCGGCAGGCGGCCCATGCCAGCGCCGGCAGCCACTGCGCGGCGTGGATCACCGCGCCGTGCGGAAACTTCACGACCCCCGCGGCGCCGAGGATCTCCGGGGCGAGCCCCGCCTGCATCCGCCCCTCGCCGTGGACGCTCGCCCAGATGCCGAGCAGGCAGGAGACCGACAGCAGCCCGAGGCCGGCCCGCGCGGCGAGCACCATGTCGGCCGGCATGCCGGCGGGCGGGCGGCGCAGGAACCGCACCGTGAGGTCGAGGCAGACGAGCGTCACGAACAGGATGAGCCCGCCCATGACGTCGTAGAGCACGGAGTCGAGCGGCGTCGCGCGATTGAAGTGGCTGGCCACGCCCCGCCAACGCTGCAGGTCGATGAGTGCGACCTCGACCAACAGCGCGGTCGCCGTCGCCCACGCGATCACGACATCGCCGCGGCGCCGGGCGAGCCTCGCGAACGCCCAGCCGAGCGACAGGCTCGTGAGCCCGCCCGAAATGCCGAACAGGATCGGCTTCCGCCACGTGACCGGCCCCTCCCAGGGCCCGCCGTCGATCGCCCACACGCCTGCGTGTGCGATGCCGCTGAGCATCAGCACCGCGCCCACGGCCACGAGTGGCCACGCACGCCCATCGCGCCGCCAGTTCCGGTCAGCCACTGCATTCATGATTCGCACGTCATCGTTATAAGGCGTTCGAGGGGCTTGCGTACCAGTGAGGGGCTTCCCGGCTCCCAGGCCATCCGCGACACTGCCCGCATGAACCACCGCGACTTCGGCACGACGGGCTGGCGGGTTTCCGAGATCGGCTTCGGCGCCTGGGGCATCGGCGGCCGCGACTGGGGCGGGGCCGACGAGAAGGAGTCGCTGGCCACGCTTCACGCGGCCCTCGACCACGGGATCGACTTCCTCGACACGGCCGACGTCTACGGCGACGGCGTCTCCGAGCGGCTCATCGGTCGGCTCCGCCGCGAGCGGCGCGAGCCCTTCCGCGTGGCCACGAAGGCCGGCCGCCGGCTGCCGAGGCAGGAGGTCGCCGGCTACTCGCCGGAAAACCTCCGGGCCTGGGTGGACCGCAGCCTCGCGAACCTCGCCGTCGAGCGGCTCGACCTCCTGCAGTTGCACTGCCCGCCCACCGACCTCTACTACGCGCCCGATGTGTTCGAGTCACTCGACCGGCTCGTGGACGCGGGCAAGATCGCCTTCTACGGCGTGAGCGTCGAGCGGGTCGAGGAGGCGCTCAAGGCGCTCGAGTACGAGAACGTGCGGAGCGTGCAGATCATCTTCAACGCCTTCCGGCAGCGGCCGGCGGAACTGTTCCTCACCGAGGCCGCCCGGCGGCGCGTGGCGGTGATCGCCCGGGTGCCGCTGGCCAGCGGGCTCCTCTCCGGCCGCTTCACCCGCGAGACCGTGTTCCCCGCGGCCGACCACCGCACGTTCAATCGCGCGGGCGCCGCCTTCGACCGCGGCGAGACCTTCTCCGGCGTGGATTACGAGACCGGACTGGCGGCGGTCGAGCGGCTGAAGCCCCTCGTGCCGCCGGGGGCGACGCTGGCGCAGTTCGCGCTCCGCTGGATCCTCTCGTTTCCGGCGGTCACGACCGTCATCCCCGGCGCGAGGAAGCCCGTCCAGGTGGCGGAGAACGCCGCGGCGGCCGACCTGCCGCCACCCGACCCCGCCGCGCACGCCACGGTGCGGCGGGTCTACGATGAGGCGATACGCCCGAACGTGCACCAGCGTTGGTGACCCGGGAGTCCGACAGGCAGGGAGAGAGACCCGTGCGCACGTCGCTGCTCGCCACGCTTGCGTGCCTGGCGCTCGCCGCGCCGGCGGCCGGCGCCGCCAAGCGGCCCAACGTGCTCTGGATCGTCGTCGACGACATGTCCGCCGACTTCGGGTGCGACGGCGGGCCCGTCGCCACGCCGCACGTCGACCGGCTCGCCCGCGAGGGTACGCGGTTCGCGCACGCGTTCGTGACTGCGCCGGTCTGCTCGCCGTGCCGCTCGGCCCTCGTCACGGGCATGGAGCAGACGGCGATCGGGGCCCAGCATCACCGCAGCGGCCGCGGCACGGAGAAGATCCGCCTGCCGGCCGGCGTGCGGCCGGTGCCCGCGATCTTTCACGACGCCGGCTGGCACACGTGCATCGGCGACGGTGTGCCTGCAGATGACGGCGGTGCGCAGGACGGGCGCGGGAAGCTCGGCAAGACGGACTACAACTTCGAATGGGACGAGGCGATGTACGACGGCGAGGATTGGGCCGGCAGGCGGCCCGGACAGCCGTTCTTCATGCAGGTACAGCTCCTTGGAGGAAAGCTCCGCGACGGTCCGGGCGGCCTCGACCGGGTGCGGGCGCTGGCCACGCGCACGTTCGGCGCCCCGACCGATCCGGACTCGGTCACGCTGCCGCCCTACCTGCCCCGCGACCCGGCGCTCCTCGCCGACCGCGCCGCCTACCTCGACGCGGTCCGGCTCACCGACGCCCAGGTGGGCCGCGTCCTCGACCGGCTCGACGCCGAGGGGCTCGCCGCCGACACGCTCGTGATCCTCGTGGCCGACAACGGCATCAGCCACGCCCGCGCCAAGCAGTTTCTCTACGACGAGGGCACGCATGTGTCCCTCATCGTCCGGGGCCCGGGGATCCCCGCGGCCGCGGTCCGCGACGACCTCGTCATGCAGATCGACCTGCCGGCCGTCTCGCTGGCGGCGGCCGGCCTGCCGATTCCCGCGGTCATGCGCGGTCGCGACGTGTTCGCGGCGGATGAGGTCCCGCGCGACGCCGTCTTCGCCGCCCGCGACCGCTGCGACGAGACGGTCGACCGCATCCGCAGCGTCCGCACCGCCGACTGGCTCTACATCCGCAACTACCATCCGGCGCGGCCGCTCCTGCAGCCCAACGTCTACAAGGACGAGAAGCCCACGCTCCGCGCCCTGCGGGCCCTCCACGAGGCGGGCCGGCTCGATCCACTCGCCGAGCGGCTCCTGTTCAGCCCGACCCGGCCCCCCGAGGAGCTCTACCGGTGGCGCGACGACCGCTGGCAGTTGGAGAACCTCGCGGCCGACCCGGCCCATGCGGCAACCCTCGCGGCGCTGCGGTCGCGCCTCGACCGCTGGCTCGAGGAGACCCGCGACCCAGGTCCCGAGCCCGACGCGATGTACGACAGCGACATGAAGGTCTACGTGGGCCGGGGCAATCCCCAACTCGAGGCCAACATCGCGACCATGAAGCGCTGGGCCGCGGAAGGCCGGTGAGAATACGGGCCGCTCACTTCGCGACGGCCCAGAGGTTCTTCTGGGAGGCCACAAACAGCGTGCCGTTGGCCGCGCACGGCACCGACCAGACCGGGGTGCCGAGCTTCACCTCGGCGAGCACCTTCCGCTCCCGACCCGCGGCCAGGATGACGAGCCCCTTCCGGGTGCCGATGAACACCTTGCCGTCGGCCACGAGCGTGCTCGACCAGATTTCCTCGCGGGTATCGTGCATCCACTGGATCGCGCCGGTGTCGGCGTCGAGGCAGTGCACCTTGCCCGCATGCTCGGCGCAGTAGACGAGGCCGTCGGCGACCGACACGGTCGAAAGCGACCGGCCGATCGCCGTGTACCGCCAGCGGACGGCCGTGTCGGTGACGTCGCCGCGGCCGTCGACGGCGATGCACGACAGCGCCCCGCGGCCCGGCCCATGCACAGGGTCCTGGCCGATGCCCACGTAGATCCGGTCGTCCACGACGACCGGCGTGCCGATCACCTCGCTGGGGCTGACGAGCATCCCGTCGCCGTCGAACTGCTTGTCGACGGTGCCACGAACGAGCGCCCAGTAGTCGACCGTCTCGCCGCCGCGGTCACGGTAGCCCGGGGGATTGCAGTCGCACTTCCAGGCACGGTCGAGGATCGCGACGGCGCCGGAATCGCCCCGCGGCGCGAACGGCACGAAGGCGTGGCAGAAGCCGTCACCGCCGCCGTAGACCACGATCGGGCCCGCGGGCGACGCGGCGAGCGCCGGCGACGACCACTGGCCGTGGAACACGTCGGCGCTGATCGTGCCGTCGTCCCGCGCGAGCAGGCGGCCCGTTCGCTTGTCCAGCACGATGAGCGACGGCGCGGTCGGCAGCACGACCTTCCCGTCGTAGACGCCGTTGCCCGTGCCCACGTAGAGGTGCTCGCCGACGACGAGCACCGAGCAGTTCGTGGCGTCGTGCGGGAACACGGGCAGGTCGCGGAGCATGTCGAATCGCCAGACGATGTCGGCGTCGTGCGGACCGACCTCGATCGGCGGCCGACCCTCGGGCACCGGGAACGAGGCCTCGTCCCGGAACGGCTCCTCGTTGCCGTCGGCCATGCCGTCCACGTCGAGGCACAGCACCTCGCAGCGGTTCGTGACGACGTAGACGCGGTCGCCGTCGACCATGGCCGTCGAGCAGATGCCGAGGTTCATGTCGTCGAAGTCCTCGCTCACCTTCGCGCGGTCGATCTCCAGCCGCGGCACGACGAGCCGCCAGGCGAGGTCGCCGGTCGCCTCGTCAAGGCACAGGAGCACGCCGCCCCGGGTCGGCTCCAGGCGCGGGTCGTCGAGATCCTCGTCGTTCGTGCCGACGTACACGCGGCCGTCCGCGACGACCGGAGCGGAGTAGTTCTCCGAGCCGAGCCGCACGATGAAGCGCACGTGCGTGGCCGTCGCCGGATCGAAGCCGAGGCGGTCCCGCTTCTTGCGGCCGGGATGGAAGTCGTCCGGCAGGCCCCGCTCGGCCGAGACCATGTTGCGTTGCGGCCCGCCGCCCCAGCAGGGCCAATCGTCTCCCCGCGCGACGGCCGGCGCGGCCGCGAGGCACGAGCAGAGGACGAGCGGTGCGAGCGACGGGCGGAGCATGGCGGGTCCCGGCGGGGATCGTCGATTGTTGAATGCGGACGCGGCGAAGGCCAGACTCGGGTCGATTCTGCCCCCGGAATCCAGCGTTTCATGGCCGAAATTCCCGTGCCGCCGCCCGCTCCGCCCCGCGGCGGCTCCGCGGACGTGCTCGTGCTGGGGGCCGGGGCGGCCGGATTGTTCGCCGCCACCTGGGCCGGCCGCACGGCCGCCGCGGCGGGCCGCCGGCTCTCCGTGGTGGCCCTCGACTCCGCCCGCCGGATCGGCGCGAAGATCCTCGTCGCGGGCGGCGGCCGCTGCAACGTCACGCACCGTGTGGTCGCCGAGGCCGACTACGCCGGCAGCACGCCCGCGGCGATCCGCAAGGTGCTGCGCCGATTCGGCGTCGAGCAGACGGTCGGCTTCTTCGCGGAGGCGGGCGTGGCGCTCAAGCACGAGGACACCGGCAAGTTGTTCCCCGTCACCGACTCGGCGCGCACGGTGCTCGACGCGCTCGTCCACGAGGCGGCCCGCGCCGGCGCCGTGCTCATGCATCCCGCGAAGGTGACGTCGCTCGTCCGCACGGCAGACGGCTTCGTCGCCGACACGCACGCGGGGTCGTTCACCGCACGACGCGTGATCCTCTGCACCGGCGGCAAGTCGCTGCCCAAGTCGGGCTCCGACGGCGGCGGCCTGCTGCTGGCCCGGTCGCTCGGCCACACGCTCACCGCGCCGATCGTACCGGCGCTCGTGCCCCTGGTGCTGCCGGTCGACCACTGGATCACGGGGCTCGCCGGCGTGACCCTCGAGACCGAGGTGGTCCTCCGTGACTCCCGCAGCCGCACGCTGGCCACCACCCGCGGCAGCACCCTCTGCACCCACGTCGGCCTCTCCGGACCGGCGATCCTCGACATGAGCCGGCACTGGCTCGTCGCCCGGGCCGCCGAGCCCGCCGTCACGCTCACGCTCAACTGGCTGCCGGGCGAGTCGGCGGAGGGAGTCGATCGTGAACTCGTGGCGGGACAGTCGCGGGGCGTCCTGGCGGTGCTCCGTGAGCGGCTGCCCGACCGGCTCGCGCGGCAGCTGTGCGGCGCGGCAGGGGCGCCGCTGGCCGGGGACGTCGGCCGCGAGCCCCGGCGTCGCCTCGCGGGACTCGTCTGCGGGACACCGCTGCCGATCACCGGCGACCGCGGGTTCGCGGTGGCCGAGGCGACGGCCGGTGGCGTGCC
>JBJTPA010000061.1:0-2593 GCA_046074885.1 Planctomycetaceae bacterium | reverse complement strand
GTGCACGCCGCCGTGCCGGCCCACGGCCGGATCGGCGTCTTCAACCGCTCGCACTACGAGGACGTGATCGTGGTCCGCGTGCGGAAGCTCGTGCCGCCGGATGTCTGGAAGGCCCGCTACGAGCAGATCAACGCCTTCGAGAAACTGCTGGCCGAGGGCGGGCTGACCTTCGTGAAGTGCTTCCTCCACATCGGCCGGAAGGAGCAGCGGGAGCGGCTCGAAGACCGGCTGCGCGACCCGAAGAAGCAGTGGAAGCTCGGCCCCGACGACCTCGCCGACCGCGAGCGCTGGGACGACTTCCAGGCCGCCTACGACGATGCGCTCACGAAGTGCAACACGGAGCACGCCCCGTGGCACGTCGTGCCGGCCGACCGGAAGTGGTATCGCAACCTCGTCGTGGCCCGCCTCGTCCGCGAGACGCTCGAGCGGCTCGACCCGAAGTTCCCGCCGTTCGACTCGTCGCTTCTCGCGCGGCTGAAGTGAGGCCGCGGCGGGGGCTTTGCCGACGGGCCGCCGCGTCGCGTACATTCTCCGGGAGGTTTTCCGCTCCGCCCGAGGCTTCCCATGTCGATCGCCGACCTGCCTGCGTCGTCCGCCCCGCCCCGCCCCGCGTCCGTGAGCCGCTGGCACGCCCTCGCCGACCGCGTGATCGCCGGCGGTGAGATCACGCGGGCCGATGCCCGGGCGATCCTCGACTCGCCCGACGAGGAGATCCTCGACCTGCTCGCGGCGGCCTACCGCGTCCGCCGCCGGCACTTCGGCACGACCGTGCAGCTCTTCTTCCTCATGAACGCGAAGAGCGGCCTCTGCCCCGAGGACTGCGGCTACTGCTCGCAGTCGAAGGTCTCCGAGGCCGAGATCCCGCGCTACAACCTGCTCTCGGAGCCGAAGCTCATGGAGGCCGCGCGGCTGGCGGCCGAGCGGCAGTCGAAGACCTTCTGCATCGTGATCTCGGCCCGCGGCCCCACGCAGCGGGAGATCGACTTCGTCTGCCACGTGACGCCGAAGATCAAGGCCGAGCACGGCCTCAACGTCTGCGCCTGCCTGGGCCTGCTCACGCCCGAGCAGGCCCACCAGCTCGCCGCGGCCGGCGTGGACAAGGTGAACCACAACCTCAACACGAGCGAGCGGCACTACGGCGAGGTCTGCTCGACCCACACCTACGCCGACCGCGTGGCCACGCTCGAGGCCTGCCGCGCGGCGGGGCTGGCGCTCTGTAGCGGCGGCATCATGGGGATGGGGGAATCGCCCGACGACCTCGTGGACATGGCCTTCGCCCTCCGCGAGATGAACGTCGAGTCCATCCCGCTGAATTTCCTCAACGCCATCGACGGCACGCCGCTCGAGGGCGTGGACAAGGTCAGCCCCCGCGACTGCCTGCGGGGCCTCGCGCTCATGCGGCTCGTGAACCCGGCCGCGGAGATCCGCATCGCCGGCGGCCGCGAGATCCACCTCGGCAGCCTCCAGGCCCTCGGCCTCTACGCCGCCAACTCGATCTTCGTGGGCGACTACCTGACGACGAAGGGCCAGCTCCCTGAGGCCGACTACCGGATGATCGAGGAGCTCGGCTTCACGATCACCCGCGGCGCCGAAGCATCGGAGCCGGTGCCGACGCCGGGGTGAGTTCGCGGCATGGCGTGCGCGGCTCGCTCGCCGATGGTCAACTCGCCCAACCGGCCCGGGGCTGCCCACACCCTCTCGCCGGACGTTCGCTGCGGGCATCCCTGCCCTCCGCTCACTCGGAGACGTCCGCGCTCTCGCCCTCCGGGCTTCGCTTGCCGTCTACGCCGTCTCGAGGGGATGGGCAGCCCCGAGCCTTTCCCGCATCAGCTGAGGAGAGCGAGGGGTTGCCCGTGCCAATGGAGCCGGCCTTGCCGGCACGCGGAGCCAGGATGGCGCAGCGTGACGGCACAGAGCGAGCGAAGCCAGGATGGCGGAGCGAGCGTTCGGCGGAATTGGCATGGGCCACCCCGAGCGGCGTTGGGCCACCACGCGCTCCCGCCCCCCCCGCGATCGCGCCGGCGTCAACCCTCGCCCAACTCGCCCAGGCTCATGAGGAGTTCCGACATCTCGGCCGCGGCGTGGGATTCGCCCTGCGACCGTGCCGCGTCGATGCCCTCGCGGAGGGCGCGGCGGGCGTCGTCGACCTTGCCGCGGGCCACGAGGTGGCGGGCCGCCATGTGGAAGGCGGGCACGTAGGGGGGAGTTCCCCGGGACAGATCCTCGAGGATCTCGAGACCCTCCTCCCAGCGGCCCTCGCCCTCGAGTTCGAGCGCGAGGCTGTAGCGGAGGAAGACGTCGCCGGGCTCGTCCTTGAGCAGGGCCTCGATCTTCTCGCGGCGCGACGCGGCCATCGGCGTCAGGCCTTCGCGGGGGAGAGGCCGTGGGCCTGCTCCCACGCGGCGATCGCGTCGGTGTGCCTGAGCGACAGGCCGATGTCGTCGAGGCCCTCGAGGAGGCACTGGCGGCGGAAGGGAACGACCGTGAAGGGCCGCGAGAAGCCGGCGTCGTCGGCGACCGTGCAGGCCCGCAGGTCCACGTGGAGCCGGTACTGCGTCCCAGCGGCGGCGGCCGCGGCCGCGCGGCGGAAGAG
>JBJTPA010000060.1:0-21595 GCA_046074885.1 Planctomycetaceae bacterium | reverse complement strand
CGAAGCCGCTGCGGCGGAGTTCGAGGATCGCCCGCTCGAGCTCCCGCTGGGCCTGCCGCTTGAGGAGGGCCGGGGGCAGGTCCCAGCCTGCCGACGCCGTGAGCGCCCCGGCCACCTGCTGCCGCACCTGCCGGCGGCGGTGCCACTCGAGCTGGTTCTCGAGCTGCTTCCGGACGGCGCCGCGGAGGGCGTCCTCCGACTCGAAGCCACCGAGCTCCTCGAGCAGCGCCGGCGTCAGCTCCGGCAGCTCGTGCCTCTTCACCTCGAGCACCTCGAGCTCCATGGTCGCGTCCTTGCCACGGAGCTCCTCGTCGGCCGCCTCGTCGGAGACGCGGACGGTGGCCGTGACCTTCGACCCGGGTTTCGCCTTCTTGAGAAGCGCGTCGAAGCCGGGGAACTCGGCGTCGGCGAACGAGAGCCTCGGCCGCACGACGATCTCCAGCTCATCGGCCCGCGACAGTGCGCGGTCGCCGGCGGTGAAGCGGAGGTTCGCGACGACGAGGTCGCCGACCTTCGGGGCGTCGTCGCTCGGCACGAAGCGGCCGCGCTCGCGGAGCAGGTTGCCGAGCGCCTCGTCCACGTCGGCGTCGCCGATCTCGCGTGAGGGCCGGTTGATCGCCAGGCCCTTCCACTTCGGCAGCGTGAACTCGGGCCGGACCTCGATCGAGAACTCGAAGGTCATGGGGCCGGAGTCGGGGAGGAGGACGGCGGCGACGTCGAGGTCGGGCTCGCTGATCGGGGCGAGCTTCTGCCGCTCGGTCACCTGCGTCATCGCGTCGGCGAGCAGCTTCGAGCGGATCTGCTCGGCCAGCTCGGTCTTGAAGCGGCTGCCGACGAGCCGGCGCGGGGCCCGGCCGGGGCGGAAGCCCGGCAGGAGCGCGGTCGGCACGAGGTCGGCCACGGCCTTGTCGTGGTAGCGGTCGATGTCCTCCCGCGGGATCGTGACCTTGACCCGCCGCTGGCAGGTGGACACTTCCTCGACCGCGACGTCGAGGGAGAGGGGCGGAAGGGAGTCCTCGCCGGCCGCCTGCGGCTCGGCGACGGCCGACGATTCGGATGGAACCATGGGAGGCGTGTGGGGCGGGGTCGGAGGAAACCGGGGGAAGCGGGTGATGGGATTCGAACCCACGACAACCACGTTGGCAACGTGGTGCTCTACCAACTGAGCTACACCCGCGCGGCGGCCGGACCGGCGGGCCGGCCGCGAGCCGGGCGATTATAAGGCGGTGGAGGGGTGTCGCAAGGCAAGGCCGGCCCGCCCGGGCCCAGCCGCGATTGGACCGGCCCGGGCCGGGGGTAGACTCGGGGACTCCGCCGCGCGTGAGCCACCGCCGGGCCCGCGGCGCCCGCCGTCCGCGCCGCCATGGAAGTCCGCATCGTCATCGTCGCTCCCCAGAAGTCGCGCAAGGCGTATTCGGTGCGCCTGCCGCTGGTCGTGGGCCGCGGCGACGAGGCGAAGTTCCGCATCCCTCAGGACAGCGTGAGCCGGCGGCACTGCGAGTTCGCCCTCGACGGCGGAGTCGTCACCGCGACCGACCTGGGTTCCACCAACGGCACGTTCGTGGGCGGCCGTCGGCTCGAGCCCCACGTCGCGACCCCCGTGTCGAGCGGCGCGGAGGTGCGGGTCGGCGCCGTCGTGCTGCGGGTCGAGTACGTCGCCGAGGCGGTGGCCGCCGCCGCGACCCCGCGCGACGACGACACCGTGCCGCTGTCCGGCCCGTCGGCCCCCGCGCGCGCCGCCGCCGACCTTCCCGAACTCGAGCCGGTCGCCGAGACGCTGCCCGAACTGGAGCCGGTCGCCGAGTCGGCGTCCGCGGTCGAGGTCGCGGAATCGGCCGTCCCCGCCGCCGCTGTCGCGACTCCCCCGTCCGAGCCGCCGGCGTTTCCAGACGTCGAGCCTCCTGCCGCCCCGCCCGCCGACCTCGCGTTCCCCGACGCGGCACCGGCGGCCGACGCGACGGACTTCGCCGCGATCGCCGGCGCGGAGCCCACGCCGGCCGCGGCCGAAGGCTCGTTCGACTTCCTGGCGGCGGAGCCCGCGCCGCCGCCCGCCGACGACAAGCTCGACGACTTCTTCAAGAGCCTCTCATGACGTTCCCGGTTAGGCGGCCCGCGGCCGCATCCCCGGCGCCGGCCGCGCCGCCCCGCCGCGTCACCGTCCGCGACCTGGCCGCCGCCAAGCGCGACGCCCGGCCGCTCACGATGGTCACGGCCTACGACTGGCCGACCGGCCGGCTCGCCGACGAGTCGGGCGTGGACTGCGTGCTCGTGGGGGACAGCGTGGCGATGGTCGTGGCCGGCCGGGCCTCGACGATCCCCGCGACGCTCGAGCAGATGATCTACCACGGCGAGATCGTGTCCCGCGCGGCCTCCCGCGCCCTGGTCGTCGTGGATCTCCCGTTCCCGCTCCAGCACCTCGGAGTCCGCACGGCGATCGAGAGCTGCGCGCGGATCCTCAAGGAGACGGGCTGCCAGGCCGTGAAGCTCGAGGGCACGGCAGGTCAGGCCGAGGTGATCGGGGCGATCGTCGCCGCGGGCATTCCCGTGATGGGCCACGTGGGCCTCAGGCCGCAGGCCGTGCACCAGCTCGGCGGCTACCGGATGCAGCGCGACGTCGAGCCGCTCCTCGCCGATGCCCGGGCGGCCGCCGACGCGGGGGCCTGCGCGGTCGTGCTCGAGTGCATCCCGGCCGACGTGTCCCGCGCGATCACGGCCGCGGTGGCGATCCCCACGATCGGCATCGGCGCGGGGCCGCACTGCGACGGCCAGGTGCTCGTGATGCACGACCTCGTGGGCCTGTCGTTCGACCGCGTGCCGAAGTTCGTCCGCGGCTACGCCGACGCGAAGACGGCGATCGCGGAGGCGCTCGCGAGCTGGCGGGCCGACGTCGAACGCCGCGCGTTCCCCGGCCCCGCCGAGACGCTCGGCTAGTGGCCCGTGGTCCGGTCGCCTCGCGACCGGAATGCGGAGAGTTCCCAGTTGCAAGGCAACTGGGCTACGGCGAGGCAACTGGGCCACTGGACGCTCGGCCTCGTCCCGTCTCGAATGCCACGCCATGAACGCACTCGCCGGGGCCACGAGCCCGTACCTCCTGCAGCACGTGGACAACCCCGTGGCCTGGGAGCCGTGGGGTCCTGCCGCGCTCGAACGCGCGCGTCGAGAAGGAAAACCGATCTTCCTCTCGGTGGGCTACTCGGCCTGCCACTGGTGCCACGTGATGGCCCACGAGAGCTTCGAGAGCGATGTCGTGGCCGCGGTCCTCAACCCGAACTTCGTCTGCGTCAAGGTGGACCGCGAGGAGCGGCCCGACGTGGACGCGGTCTACATGGCCGCGGTGCAGCTGCTCACCGGCCGCGGCGGCTGGCCGATGAGCGTGTTCCTCACGCCCGACCTCGAGCCCTTCTTCGCCGGCACCTACTGGCCGCCCGAGCCGCGACACGGCATGCCGGGATTCGCCCAGGTGCTCGCCGCCGTCCTCGAGGCCTGGCGGGAGCGGCGCGACAAGGTCGTCGAGCAGGCGGCCGAGATCACGAGGGCCATCGCGCGACGCTCGGCGGCCGGGGGCGGAGGGCCGCCGCCGTCTGGCGACCTCCTCGAACACGCCGCGGTGACCCTCGCCCGGTCGTTCGACGCCGCGCACGGCGGCTTCGGGACCGCCCCGAAATTCCCGCACCCGATGGACCTCCGGCTGCTCCTGCGGACCGCGCGGAGGAGCGGCCGCGCCCGTGACGTGGAGATGGCCGCGCACACCCTCGAGCGGATGGCCGCCGGAGGGATGCACGACCAGCTCGGCGGCGGCTTCGCCCGCTACTCGGTGGACGACCGCTGGCTCGTGCCCCACTTCGAGAAGATGCTCTACGACAACGCGCTCTTGGCCGTCGCCTACCTCGAGGGGTTCCTCGTCACCGGCCGCGAGGAGTTCGCCGAAGTCGTGCGGAGCACGCTCGACTACGTGCTCCGCGACATGACCGACCCCGCCGGAGGATTCTGGAGCGCCGAGGACGCCGACAGCGAGGGGGAGGAGGGAAAGTTCTACGTCTGGACGCCCGACGAGGTCCGCGGCGTGCTCGGCGCGGTCGAGGGCGAGTTGTTCTGCGCGGCCTACGACGTGACGCCGCAGGGCAACTTCGAGGGCACCTCGATCCTCCACCTGCCGCGGCCGCTTGCCGCCGTCGCGAGGGACAGGGGCCTCGAACCAGCCGCCCTCGAGCGCACGCTCGCGACCGCGAAGGAAAAACTCCTCGCGGCCCGGGGCCGCCGGGTGCGGCCGGGCATCGACGACAAGGCGCTCGTGTCCTGGAACGGCCTCATGATCGACGCCCTCGCGCGGGCCGGCGCGGTGCTGGGCGAGGATCGATACGTGGCCGCCGCGGCCCGGGCCGCCGACTTCCTCCTCGTGGAGTGCCGCACGGACTCGGGCGAACTCGCCCACCAGTGGCGCCGCGGCGTCGCCGGCGGCCTCGCCTTCGCCGACGACCTTGCCTGCCTGGCCGAGGGACTCGTGAGCCTGTACGAGGCCACGTTCGCGGAGCGGTGGATCGAGGCGGCCTGCACGCTCGCCGACCGTCTCGTGGGGGCCGGCGAGTCGGGGCCGCTCGCCGGCGGCGGGTTCGTCGATCCCGACACCGGCGGCTTCTTCCTCGCGTCGGCCGCCCACGAGCGGCTCATCGTCCGCGAGCCCGACCTTCTCGACCACGCCGTGCCGGGCTCGACGGGCATGGCGGCGACGGCGCTCCTCAGGCTCGCGGCGCTCACGGGCCGCGAACGCTACCGGCATTCCGCCGAGCGGGCCCTGGCCGCGGTGGCGCCGCTCATGGCCCGTGCGCCGAACGCGGCGCCGCAGTCGCTCCTCGCGCTCGACCTCGCGCTGGGTCCGATCGAGGAGTTCGTGGTCGTCGGGGAGTCCGGAGGGCAGACCTACGAGGTGCTCGCGGCGATCCGCGGACGCTTCCGGCCGCACGCCGTGACGGCGGTGCGGTCGCCGGACTCGGTCGCCCACCCGGGCCCGCTCGCCGCGCTGTTCGCGGCCCGGGCAGGCCGTCCGGGGGAGGTCGTGCTCCAACGCTGCCGCGACCGCGCCTGTGCGGCGGCCGCGGCGGGTGCCGCGGCCGTCGCCGCCGCGGAGCCCTGACGGCTCAGCCCGCGGGCATCACCACTTCGTCGGAGATGATGACGGGCTTGCCCGTCGTCATGCCGGCGGGCGTCGGCAGCGGGGCCGACGCGGCGGGCGAGCCACCGGGGCCGCCGGGCGCGCCCATCGTGGCGGGCATGGGCATGCCCCCCTCGACGACCGTGCCGCCGGCACCGCCGCAGGCGTCGCAGCCGGCCGTCGCCGGCGGGCAGCCGTTCGCGCAGCCCTGGTTCTGGCCGCAGATCCGCGGCTGGGCCGCCGCCTGGGCCGCGCCGGGGGGCACGAAGCCGGGCGGCAGGTGGCCGAAGCACTTCTCGTACTTCCAGACCTCGAGCGCGATGTACCGCTCCGACATCGTCTTGCAGCCCGACAGGCCGCCCGCCAGGAGCACCATCGCGGCACACGTCGCACACCGGCCGAACCACTGGGTCGCTCGCATCGCTCCGTCTCCTCGCCCCGGGCACGGGGACATTCCGCCGGACGAGTCCGTGCCGACGGGCCTCGACGCCGGGGGGACGGTTCGAGGGCTCGCAACGCTACCCCGCGGCGTGTGCGCGGCAAGCGGGAGCGGGGCCGACGTCACGGGGGGAACCCCGCGGCGCGGACGATCGTGACGGTCGTGACGGCGGTGCCGCTCAGCCCTTGCGGTGGCGGATGCGGGCCCGCATCCGTCGCTTCTTCTGGCCGAGCTTGCGGCGACCCTTGCCCGTTTTCTTGACGCCCATGCCTGTTCTCCGGGGGACGGCCGCGGTGCCGCCGATTCCTCGCGGCCGCCGTTGTAAGATGGCGGGCTCCGTATTTTCAAGCGGCCTGCCGCGATCGTCCCGCCGGGGCGGATGCATGATCGTGCTGTTTCCCACCTACGCGCGGCGGCTGCCCGACGGGCGGTGGCGGGCCGACGTCGGCGGCATGGTGTCGCGGCCCCTCCCCGAGAAGAGCCGGCGGCGGTCGCTCGCACTCGCCGTGCTGCGGCGGCTGCTCGATCTCGACGACGCGCACCTCGAGACCGAGGTCTTCCGGCGGCGGGCCGACGCCTTCCTCTTCCAGCGGGTCGCCGGCCGCCGGGTGGTGCTCCGCGTCGGCGGCCGGACGATGGCCGTGGTCCAGACAGACCGCACCGGCCACTTCCATGCCGAGATCGACCTCGACGAGCCGGCCGGGGGCGGCCGCACGATCGCGTGCACCGCCGAGTCCGACGCCCCCGACGAGCCCCCCGTCGGCGAGCCGGCCACGGGCGTGGTGCAGCTCGTCGACCCGACCGGCGCGTCGGTGATCTCCGACATCGACGACACCGTGAAGATCACGAACGTGATCGACCGCCGGGAGCTGCTCCGCAACACGCTGCTCCGCGAGTTCGCCGCGGTCCCCGGCATGGCCGACGTGTTCCGCGGCTGGCACGCCGCCGGCACGGCGTTTCACTACGTGTCGGCGAGCCCGTGGCAATTGTCCCCCTGCCTGTGCGGCTTCCTCGCGGCGGCGGGGCTGCCGGCCGGCTCGATGCACCTCAAGCTCTTCCGCCTCAAGGACTCCACGCCGCTCGGCAGGATGCCGTCGCGGAAGCGGTCGAAGAAGCGGGTCATCGAGCAGATCATGGCCGACTTCCCCGGCCGGCGGTTCCTGCTCGTGGGCGACTCCGGGGAGCGCGACCCCGAGGTCTACGCCGCGGTGGCGCGGAAGCGGCCGGCCCAGGTGGCTGGGGTCGCGATCCGCCTCGTGGCGTCGCGGGCGCCGGAGCGGAAGGTCCGCGACCGGCTGGCGGCGCTGGCCCGGAAGCTGCCGGCGGGGCTCACGGTGTTCGAGTCCCCCGCGGACCTCGCCGCGCGTCACGGGCTGTCGAACGCGTTCTGGTAGTGCTCGACGACGGGCTGCCCACCGGCCGCGAACGTCACGGCGACCACGTCGATCCGCACCGAGCAGTCCTCGAGCCGGTGGCGGCGGATGTAGGCGGTGGCGAGTTCGGCGATGCGCCGCTGCTTCGCGGGGCCCACGGTCTCGGCCGGGTGACCGTGCGCCGTGTCGCTCCTGCTCCGCACCTCGACGAACACGACCGTCCGGCCGTCGAGGGCCACGATGTCGATGTCGCCGCGGAGCACCCGCTCGCGGCGGCCGACGATCCGGTAGCCGAGGCCCTTCAGGTAGCGGGCCGCTTCGTCCTCGCCGCGCCGGCCGAGGTCGTCGCGGGCGGAGGTCATGGCGGGCCTCCGTCAGGCCTTGGCCGTGGCCTTCTTCTTCGGGGTCTTGGCGGCGGTCGCGGCGACCCCGACGTCGTCCCGCTTCTCGCGGAGGCGGGTCGACTTGCCGGAGCGGTCGCGGAGGTAGTAGAGCTTCGCGCGGCGCGACACGCCCGACCGCTTCACCTCGACCTTGGCGATCTTCGGCGAGTGGAGCGGGAACTTCCGCTCCACCCCCTCGCCCGCCACGATGCGGCGGACGACGAACATCTCCCGGCTGCCGGCGCCGCTCCGGGCGATCACCACGCCGTTGAAGATCTGGATCCGCTCCTTCTCCCCTTCGAGGATCCGGGTGTGGACGTCGACGGTGTCGCCGATGGCGAACTCGGGACGCTGGGCCTTGAGACTCGACGACTCGACGGCCTCGAGGACGGTGGTGCGGTTCATGACGCGCTCCTGTGGGGCTGGTGGGCGGGGGTGGATCGATCGGGTGCGGGTCCGCGGCGGCGCGTGGCGGCGAGGGCCTGCTCATGCCGCCAGCGGGCGATCCGGGCGTGGTCGCCGGAGAGCAGGACGTCGGGCACGGCGAGGCCGCGGAACTCCCGCGGCCGGGTGTACTGGGGGCCCTCGACGAGCCGGTCAGATCCGGAGAACGAGTCCTGCCGCGCGCTCTCGTCGTCGCCGAGCACGCCGGGCACGAGCCTGGCGACGGCATCGACGACGACCATCGCGGCGACCTCGCCGCCGGAGAGGACGTAGTCGCCGATCGACACCTCCTCGGCGCCGAGGGCCTCGCGCACGCGGGCGTCGAAACCCTCGTACCTGCCGCAGACGAGCACCAGCCGCCCGGCGCGGGAAAGATCCTCGACGAGGGGCTGGTCGAGGCGGCGGCCGCCGGGCGTGAGGATCACGACGCGGCCGGGGGTCGCATCGAGCGCCTGCACGGCCTCGACGCAGGAGACGACGGGGCCGGGCATGAGGAGCATGCCGGGGCCGCCGCCGTAGGGCCGGTCATCGACTTGGCGGTGGACGCCCTCGGCGAAGTCGCGGAGGTCCGTCAGATGGACATCGACGAGGCCCCGCTCGCGCGCGGCGCCCAGGAGGCTGCCGGCGAGGAAGCCCGGGAACATCTCGGGAAAGAGGGTGATGATGTCGATGCGCATGGCTCGCGTGACGCGCTGGTCATTCCGGTGCCTTGCAGGGATGCGGCGGCGCGCCTGGCGGTCACTCCGCGGCCGGGGCCTCGGGAGCCGGCTCGGCCGGGGCCTCGGCAGCCGGGGCCTCGGCGGTGGCGACCGGCGCTTCGGCGGCGGCCTCCGCGGCGGGCGCCTCGGACGCCGGCTCGGCCTTCGGCTCGGGCACGAACGCGGGCTCGCCGGCGTCGGGCACGACCTTCGGCATCGAGAGGCGGGCGCGGGCCGCCTCCATCTGCGCCACGTGCGTCCCCTTGGGGCCGTACTTCTTGATGAGCACGCGGACCGCGTCGCTCGGCTGCGCGCCGACGGACAGCCAGTACTCGATCCGCGGGCCGTTGAGCGTGCAGCGGGCGTCGGTCTCCGACACGTGCGGGTCGTAGGTGCCGACCTCCTCGATGACGCGGCCGTCGCGGGGGCTGCGGCGGTCGGCGGCGCAGATCCGGTAGTACTCGCGGTTCTTCCGCCCCATCCGCTTCATACGAATCACGACTGCCACGGTCTCGGATCTCCGGATCTGGAAAGGAAACTGGTCTCGGGTGGTCGAGCCCCATAGCGTACCCGACGCCAGCCGGAACCCAAGGCCGGCCCGGGGCCGGCGGATTTTCCCGGGAATCGGGGCGTCTGCGGTCGGCTCCCCGCCGTGGCATACTGCGGGCCGCGTACCGCCCCCTGGAGACCCTGGCCGTGCCGAGCAATCGCCCCCTCGCCCTCGCGTTCCTTGTGACAGTCGTGGTCCTGGCCGCAGGCGTCGTCCGCGGCGCGGACGACGCCGATGCCGGCGTGCCGATCTTCGACGGGAAGTCCCTCGCCGGCTGGGAGGGGAATCCCGAGTTCTGGCGGGTGGAGGACGGCGCCATCGTCGGCGAGACGACGGCCGAGAAGCCGACCAAGGACAACACGTTCCTCGTCTGGCGGCAGGGGCTCCTCGACGACTTCGAGCTCGTGCTCGAGTATCGCCTGCGGAACCACAACAGCGGCGTGCAGTACCGCAGCAAGGATCATGGTGACTTCGTCGTCGGGGGCTACCAGGCCGACATCCACGAGGGCCAGTACACCGGCATCCTCTACGAGGAGAAGGGCTCGCGCGGCATCATGACCCAGCGCGGCGAGCGGACCACGTTTGCGGCGGACGGCACGAAGAAGTCCGGCGCGAGGATCGGCGACGCGGCCGAGCTGCTCGGGAAGGTGAAGTCCGGCGACTGGAACGAGATGCGGATCGTCGCGAAGGGCAACGTGCTGCAGCACTTCATCAACGGCCAGCTGATGGCCGAGACGATCGACGAACAGGCCGACAAGCGGTCGCTCCAGGGCGTGCTCGCTCTGCAACTCCACGCCGGGCCGCCGATGAAGGTGGAGTTCAGGGACATCCGCCTCAAGCGGACGCGGCTCACGGACGGTCGCAAGAAGCTCGTGCTCGTGGCGGGCCGGCCGAGCCACAGCCCCGGCGAGCACGAGTTCCGCGCCGGCTCCCTGCTCCTCGAAAAATGCCTCGACGCCTACTTCGGCAAGGAGTCCCCGCCGCGGCTGGTGACGGACACCTACACCGGCGGCTGGCCCGCCGATCCCACGGCCTTCGACAACGCCGACGCGATCCTCTTCTTCGCCGACGGCGGCGGCGGGCATCCGGTGCTCCAGAGCAACCGCCTCGCGCAGATCGACGCGCTGGCCAAGCGGGGCGTGGGGATCGCCTGCCTCCACTACGCCGTCGAGGTGCCGAAGGAGAAGGGCGGCCCCGAGTTTCTCTCCTGGATGGGGGGCTACTTCGAGCCCCACTGGTCAGTGAACCCGCACTGGACGCTCGCCCAGACCGAGCTCGCCGCGGGCCATCCGATCACGCGGGGCGTGAAGCCCTTCGAGACCAACGACGAGTGGTACTACCACATGCGCTTCAAGGAGCCGGCCGACGGCGTGACGATGATCCTCACGGCCGTACCCCCCGACTCGACCCGCGAGCGACCCGACGGGCCCCACAGCAACAATCCCGCCGTGCGGGCGGGCAAGGGCTCGCGCGAGGCGCTGGCCTGGGCCTACGAGCGGCCGGGCGGCGGCCGCGGCTTCGGCTGCACCGGGGCGCACTTCCACCGGAACTGGGCCGACCCGAATTTCCGCACGCTCATGCTCAACGCGCTCGCCTGGACCGCCGGCCTCGACGTGCCGGCCGAGGGCATCGCGGTGGAGGTGAGCGACGTCGATCTCGCGGCGAACCAGGACGAGAAGGGCGGGAAGCAGTAGCACATCCCTCTCCCTCCGGGGGTGGGTCATGGTGCGGGTGCTTCGGTGGCGCCGGCAAAGGCCCCTCACCCGGCCTCCGGCCGGCCCTTCCCCGCCGGGAGAGGCACACGTCAGCGTCAGCGGCCGTCGGCGTCCGCCTCGATCTCGGCGCGGGCGGCCGCGAACAGGGAGTCGTCGCCGAAAGGGTCGGCGAGCTCCCGGCGGCACAGCTGCACGTCCTTCTGAAACCGCTGCCAGTCCTCGTCGCCGAGGTTCGCCCGCCGCCCCTGCCAGCGTTGCCGCAGGAGGGCCACCTCGGTGGTCACGCGACGGATGTCGATCTCCGTCGCCAGTTCGAGCGCCCGCCGCCGGTCGGGGAGCACCTGCGGGTCCGCGGTGACGGCCGCGAGCAGGTCCCGCTGCCGGCGGCGCAGCCGCGCGAGGAGCGCCTCGTCGGTGCGCCGGATCCGCTCCTCGGCCTCGGGGACCGGCTCGCCGCCGATCGTGAGGTTGCCGTCGATCGCGAGCCGGCCGCCGCCGCCGATCACCACGTTCTGCAGGCCGCCGCCGATCCGCCACTGGTTCGTGGGCAGGACCACGTTGATGTCCACGTGCGCGGCCAGGTCGATGCCGGGAGGCCGCGCGGCCCCCTCGACGCCGGGGCCCCGCGGTGGAACCTGCCGGGGCGTCGCGGTCCGCGGGGCGGCCTCCCCCGGGACGTCGTCGTCGGCGCGGGCCGGCCACGCGGCCGCCAGCACGACCGCCACCGCGCCGGCTCGCATCGACCACGCCCGCATGGGTCGTGCCTCCGGCGCCCCCGCGAGGGTCAGCCCCGCGCCTCGCGCTTCCGCCGCCGCTCGTCCTTCTCGCGCTGCTTCTTCTGTCTCCGCCGCTCGTCGGCGGTGAGCCGCTTGCCCGTGTCGCCCCTGGGCTTCGCGAGCCGGGCGTTGGGGTTGGACAGCTGCGCCTGCATCCGCTGCACCTGCTGCATCCGCTCCCGCATGCCGAGCCCCGCCATGCCCTTCATCATCGCGGCCATGCCGTCGAACTGCTTGACGAGATCGCTCACCTCGTGGGGCTCGACGCCCGCGCCCGTCGCGATCCGCCGCCGCCGCGACGTGTCGACGAGCCGCGAGGGGTTCCGCCGCTCCGCCGGCGTCATCGAGTCCACGATCCCGAACAGGCGGTTCATGTCCTTCTCGAGGTCGGCGTCGCCGAGCATCTCCTGCATGCCCCCCATGCCCGGGATCATGCCGAGCACCTTGCCGTGGGGGCCGAGGCGGCGGGTCTGGAGCAGCATCTTCTTGAAGTCGTCGAGCGTGAACTCGCCGGCCTTGAGCCGCTCCTCCTGCCGCTGCATCTCCTCCTGGTCGAATTTCTTCTGGGCCTCCTCGACGAGCGAGACCACGTCGCCCATGCCGAGGATCCGGCCGGCCATCCGCTCCGGATGAAAATCCTCGAGGGCCTCGATCTGCTCGCCGGTGCCGATGAACTTGATGGGCACGCCGGTCACGCTCTTCACCGAGAGCGCCGCGCCGCCGCGGGCGTCGCCGTCGAGCTTCGTCATGATCACGCCGTCGAGCGTGAGGGCCTCGTTGAAGGCCTGCGCGCTCTTCACGGCGTCCTGGCCGGTCATCGCATCGACGACGAGGTAGACCTGGTCCGGGCCCACGGTGCGGTCGATCTTGGAGAGCTCCTGCATGAGCGGCTCGTCGATCGCGAGGCGGCCCGCCGTGTCGAGGATCACGACCGAGATGCCGTCCTTCCTCGCGCGGGCCACGCCGGCGTTGCACACCGCGACGGGATCGGCCGCGCCGCCCGGCATATCGGCCGTGGTATGCACCGGGATGCCGAGCTGGCGGCCGAGGACCACGAGCTGCTCGATGGCGGCCGGCCGCTGGAGGTCGGCGGCCACGAGCATGACCCCCCTGCCCTGCGACTGGATCTTCTTCGCAAGCTTCGCGCAGGACGTCGTCTTGCCCGAGCCCTGGAGGCCGCAGAGCATGAGCACGCTCGTGCGTCCGCCCTCGAGGTGGAGCGAGTGGTCCACCGGCCCCATGAGGTTCACGAGCTCGCGGTGGACGATCCCCACGAGCTGCTGGGTTGGGTCGAGCGACTCGAGCACGCGGGCCCCGAGCGCGTCGGCGACGACCCGCTCGAGGAATCCCTCGGCCACGTCGTAGGCGACGTCGGCCTCGAGCAGAGCGGTGCGGACCTCGCCAAGGCCCTCCCGCATGTTGGCCTCGGAGAGCTTGCCGCGGCCGCGGAGCGACTTCAGGGCCGTGGACAGCGAGGCGGAGAGCGACTCGAACATGGCGGATCCCGGGGGGCGGAATCCACCGAGTATATCGGTCGCGGATCGGCCGCTCCCCGCCCCGCCGGTGACGTGCCGCCCTGATCGGGAGCGGCCGCACGATGCGACGCTTGCCCGACGCTTGGCCGGCGCGAGCGGCGCGTCACCGGAGGGGCGGGGACGGGATCAGCTGAACGTGCCCGGCTCGGACGCCGCCGGCATCGAGGCCGGCGTCGACATCACGGCGCCCCCCTCCTCGCAGCACGGCGCCGGGGCGCAGGCCGGAGCACACGGCTCGACGGCCGGCGCGCCGCACGGCGCCGCCGGCTGGCCGCACGGAGACCCCTGCCGGCCGCACGGCGAGCGGAACTCCATGAACGACTGCCGCCGCATGCCGCCGCCGCCGAAGCAGCTGCTGCAGCCGGGGGCCGCCACGAGGCTCCCGAGCAGGATCGCCAGGCACATTCCACGCGTCATGATCGTGTCCTCCTTGGCGGGCGGCTGCGAGGCCGCCCGATGACGGTTCGCGCCGTCCGAGACGACGCCCAACCAACCCTAGCCCACGATCCCGGCACAGGTCGGCCGCGCGCCACCCCCGTCGCACCGCCTCGGCGTGGTCGAGTGCCGACCGTGACGGATGCGCCGGCGGCGGCGCGCCACCGCCGCGTGCCGTGCAGGTTCCGCCGGGGTCTCCGCGCGGCCGGCCTGCGCCGGTCGGGACGGGGTCCGTGCGGATCGGGCAAGATGTGCCGCCAGGAAGCCGATCCCTCCGACATGTCGTCCACCCGCCGCCACCCGCCGAGGCCTCGAACCGTCGCGCCGCTTCCCCGCGGCGCGGTGCTCGCGTGCGCGTGGCTGCTCTGGGCCGCGGCACGGGCGGCCGATCCCTGTCCCGAGCCCGATGTCTGGGTCGCGAGCACCCGCCGTCAGCCCGGGATCTGCCGGATGCCGGCACGGGCGGCGCTCGACGTCGAGCGGCTCTCGGGGGGCGACTGCGGCCGCTGGGAGCCGGCCAGGATCGAGGACCTCCTCGCCGCGCCGCGCCGGCCGCTCGTGGTCTTCATCCACGGCAACCGCTACGCGGCGGCCGAGGCGAGGAGCCAGGGTCTGCGGCTGGCCCGGCTGATCGCGGCGGCGTGCCCCGACGCGGGGCCCGTGCGGACCCTCGTCTTCTCCTGGCCGAGCCAGCAGCAGGGGCTGCTGCTGCGGGACGTCCGCGCGAAGTACGACCGGGCCCACGCCGACGGCCACTACCTCGCGGCGCTCCTGGCCCGCGTCGAGCCCACCGTGCCCGTCGCCGTCGTTGGCTACAGCTACGGCGCGCTCGTCGGGCTCGTGGCCCTCGACGACCTGGCGTCGGCGGACCGCGCCGGCGCGGCGGCCTGGGCCGGGAGGCCGGGACGGACGCACCTCGTGTTCGTCGTGCCGGCCGTCCGCTGCGACGCCCTGGCCCCGCGTGGCCCCCACCGCGGGGCGCTGGCCGGCGTGGACCGGCTGACGCTCGTGGCCAACTCCGCCGACCACGCGCTGCAGTTTTTCGAGTGCGTCGATCGCTCCGCCCGCGTCGAGGCGCTTGGCACCGCCGCGATGCCGCGCCGCTGGGTGCCCGCGGAGGTGGAATACTCGGCCACGGACGCGGCCGGCGTCGTGGGCAGCGGCCACCCGCTGCCGCTCTACCTCGCCGCGCCCGGGATCGCCCGCCGGATCGCGGCCGGCGCGGTGGCGGGGCTCGACCAGCCGCGCGGCGAGTAGCCGCCGTCAGGCCCGCTCGACGAACCAGGCCGCGGTGCGCGCCAGGCCATCGGGCAGCGCAACAGTGGGACGCCAGCAGAGCACGCGGCCCGAGCGTGCCGCATCGAAGAGGTTGCTCAGCAGGTCGCCGGGCCGCGCCGGGCCGTGCCCGGGGGGCGGCGGCGCGGGCAGCCCGCGGGAGGCGAGAAGCGGGGTCATGGCCGAACGCAGCATCGACTCCAGCTCGTTGACGTCGGTGCCCTTGCCGGTGCCGATGTTGAGGCTCGTGAGCGTGCCCGGCCGCACCGCGTCGAGGTCGCCGGTGAGGGCGACGAGGTTGGCCCGGGCCACGTCGGGTCCGTACACGTAGTCGCGGACGTACCGGCCGTCACCGTTGATCCGCGCGGCCTCGCCGGCGAGGTACTTCTTCGAGAAGATCGCCACGACGCCCGCCTCGCCGTGCGGGTTCTGCCGGGGCCCGTAGACGTTGGAGTAGCGGAGGGCGACCGCGGCGAGGCCGTGCTCCGCGGCGTAGAACGCGAGGTACCGCTCGCCGACCCACTTCGTGATCCCGTAGGGGCTCACAGGGTCGGCCGGCGCGGTCTCGGCCGCGGGCGTGGTCACGTCGCCGTAGAGCACGCCGCCGCTCGAGGCGAACACGAACCGCCGCGCGCCGTGCGCCACGGCCGCGTCGAGGACGTTCAGGAGCCCGAGGCAGTTGACCTCGGCGTCGAACACGGGCTCGCGGACCGACCGGCTCACCGACATCTGCGCGGCCTGGTGGCAGACCGCGTCGGGCTTCTCCGCCGCGAAGGCCCGCGCGACCGCCGCCGCGTCGCGGATGTCGGCCACGTGGAGCGGCACGCCGGCCGGGAGGTTGGCGCGGTCGCCGCTGGAGAGGTCGTCGAGCGCGGCCACGGCGTGGCCCGCCTCGCGCAGGGCGTCCACCACGTGGCTGCCGATGAACCCGGCGCCGCCGGTGACGAGGATCTTCATGCTGGGCCTTGGGGTGCGTTGTCTGCCGGGATCGTCGCCCCCGGCGGTGCCGGCCGCAAGGGGTGGCGGGGCCCCCGGCACGGCACCCGTGCATTCCGGATTTTCCGGCGAATCGGCCCGCGGCGTCGTTTATAGTTGAGCGGCGCCGCGACCGTCCGCCCCGCCCTCCCCTCCCGCGAGACTCACCCGCATGGCGACCGCCTCCGCCGCCCCGGCCACCCCGAAGCTCACCGACGACGACGTGGCTGCCATCGACCGGCTGCGGGACGTGCACGAGCGGCTCCGCCGCGAGCTCGCGCGAGTGATCATCGGCCAGGAGGGGACGATCGAGAAGCTCGTGATCTGCCTGTTCGCGCGGGGCCACGCCCTGCTCATGGGCGTGCCGGGGCTCGCGAAGACACTCTTGGTCAGCAAGCTCGCCGAGACGGTGTCGCTGAAGTTCAGCCGCATCCAGTTCACGCCCGATCTCATGCCGATGGACATCACCGGCACCGACATCCTCCAGGAGACGGCCGACGGCCGCCGCGAGTTCCACTTCGTGCCGGGGCCCGTGTTCGCCAACATCGTGCTCGCCGACGAGATCAATCGCGCCCCGCCGAAGACGCAGGCCGCGATGCTCGAGGCGATGCAGGAGCACAAGGTCACGGTCGTCGGCAAGACCTCGCGGCTCGACCCGCCGTTCTTCGTGCTGGCCACGCAGAATCCCGTCGAGCAGGAGGGCACCTACCCGCTGCCGGAGGCCCAGCTCGACCGCTTCATGTTCCTGATCGAGCTTGACTACCCGGCGGAGGACGAGGAGGTCGAGATCGCGCGGACGACGACCGGCGAGCTGCCGCCGCCGCTCGACCACGTCCTGACGGCCGCCGAGATCATCTCCTTCCAGCAGCTCGTCCGCCGCGTGCCCGTGCCCGACCACATCTTCCAGTTCGCGGCGCGGCTCGTGCGGCGGACGCGGCCGAAGGGATCGACGGCGCCCGACTGGCTCAAGCCGCTCGTGTCGTGGGGCGCGGGCCCGCGCGCCGTGAAGAACCTCGTGCTCGGCGCCAAGTCGCGGGCGGCGCTCGCCGGCAGCTACATGGTCAGGCTCGAGGACGTGGAGGCGGTTGCCGCCCCGGTGCTCACCCACCGGCTCATCACCACGTTCGCCGCGCAGGCCGAGGGGATCGACGCCAAGGAGATCGTGGGGCGGCTCGTGAAGGAGACCGTCACCGAGGCGCACGGCTGACGCGGCCCCCTTCCGCCGGCGCCCGTCACCGGCCGCGCCGTCTGGAGGCTCGAGCATGATCGACGACCGCAAGCCCCGCCGCTTCCTCGACGCCCGCGTCCTCGCGCGGCTGGCGGCGGTGCCGCTCGTGGCCCGCAAGCCGATGGTGGGGAGCGTCTCCGGACGCCACGCGAGCCCGCACCGCGGCTCGAGCGTGGAGTTCGCCGAGTACCGCAAGTACGTCCCCGGCGACGACCTCCGCCGGCTCGACTGGCGGGCCTTCGGCCGCTCCGACCGCCACTACGTCAAGGAGTTCGAGGCCGACACGAACCTCCGGCTCGTGCTCGTGCTCGACACGTCGGGTTCGATGGCCTTCGCCGCCGAGGGCCGCCCGGCGCGGATCGACTACGCGCGGACGATCTGCGGCTCGCTCGCCTACCTCGCGGCCCAGCAGGGGGACGCGGTGGGCGTCTCGTGCGTGGCCGGCTCGATCGTGCGGACGCTGCCGCCGCGGCGGAGCCCCGCGCACCTGCGGCTCGTGCTCGACGTGCTCGAGGAGACGAGGCCCGCCGGCCCGAGCCGCCTCCCGGAGGTGCTCCACGAGCTCGCCGAGACGCTCCGCCAGCGGGCCCTCGTCGTCATCGTCAGCGATCTCTTCATGGAGCCCGAGACGCTCGCGAAGAGCTTCGGCCACCTCAAGTTCCGCCGTCACGACGTGGCGGTGTTCCATCTCCTCGACCCGCAGGAGATCGCGTTCACCTTCCAGCGGCCCACGCGGTTTGTGGACATGGAGGGGGGCGGGGCGATCTTCGCCGACCCCGTGGAGATCGCCGACCGCTACCACCGCGCCGTGGAGGCCTACCAGGCGGGTCTCAAGCGGGCGGTGCTCGAGTCGGCGGTCGACTACCACCGCGTGCTCACCGGCGAGCCGGAGGAGCAGGCCCTCGCCCGGTTCCTCGTCGGCCGGGCCGCCGGGAGGGGGCTGCGATGACGTTCCTCCAGCCGCTCGTGCTCGCCGCGCTGCCGCTGGTGGCGCTGCCGCTGGTCATCCACCTCATCAACCAGCGGCGGTTCCAGACGGTGCCCTGGGCCGCGATGATGTTCCTGCAGGCTGCCAAGGCGCTCTCGCGCGGCTACTCGCGGCTGCGGCACTGGCTCATCATGCTCATGCGGATGGGGGCGGTGGCGGCCGTGATCCTCGCGGCGGGCCGTCCGCTCTCCCGCGGCTGGCTGGCGCTGGCCGGCGGCGGCCGGCCCGACACGGCGCTCGTCGTCCTCGATCGCTCCCCGACGATGCGCGAACGCGACCCCGCGGTCCCGGACACGAAGCTCGAGACCGGCCGCCGCCAGCTCGCCGAGACGCTCGCCACGCTCGGCGCCGCGCACTGCCTCCTGTTCGTCGATCCGGCGCGGCCGCCGGTCGACGTCGCCGACCCGCGGTCGCTCGCCGACCTGCCCGCCGCTGGCCCCTGCGACGTGCCCGCGTCCCTGCCGCTGCTGCTCCAGGCCGCCTACGACCACGTCTACAAGAACGCCGCCGGCACGACCGAGGTCTGGATCTGCTCCGACCAGCGGGCCAACGACTGGGCCGCCGAGGACGGCGCCTGGGGCGGCCTTCGCGACGCCTTCGCGCGGCTGCCGCAGCAGGTGCGGTTCCAGCTCCTGTCGTTCGCGGCGGCGGCGCCCGGCAACCTCGCCGTCCGTGCGCCGGTGGCGCGGGTCGAGGGCCGCGGGGCCGACAGGTCGCTCGTGGTCACGGTGACGGTGACGCGGGGCGAGGATGGACCGGCCACGACCGTGCCGCTGGCCTTCGAGATCGGCGGCGTGACGAGCACCGTCGAGGTCGAGCTCGCGGGCCGCGAGGCCGTGCTCAAGAACCACGTGATCCCGCTCGCCGCCGGCGCCGGCCCGCGGGGCTGGGGCCGCGTCTCGATCCCCCCCGACTCGAACGCCGCCGACAACGACTTCTTCTTCGCCTTCGACGAGCCGGCGGTGCGGCGGTCGCTCGTCGTCACGCCCGACGTCGAGACGCCCGCCGAGCGGGCGGCGCGGCAGGCGCTCGCGCTCGTCGCGGGCATACCCCCGGGCAAGGACCAGCAGGCCGACGTGGACGTCGTGGCGGTCGGCGCGCTGGCCGCCGCGCCGCTCGACGAGGTGGCGGCGATCCTCTGGCTCGCCGACCCGCCGGGCGGCGCGAACGCGGCGATCGTCCGTGGCTTCCTCGAGCGCGGCGGCCAGGCGGTGTTTTTCCCGCCGGACGCACCCGGGGACGGCGAGTTCCTCGGCTTCTCGTGGCGGCCGTGGACGGCGCACCCGCAGCCGCTCAAGCCCGCGAGCTGGCGGACCGACGAGGACGTCCTCGCCAACACGCTCGCCGGCGCCGCCCTGCCCGTGGGCGAGGTCGAGGTGACGCGGTCGTGCGGGATCGCCGGCGACCACGTGCCGCTGGCGTCGCTGCCGGGCGGCCTCACGCTCCTCGGCCGCCTCGAGGCCGGCCGCGGCGGGGCCTACGCCTGCGCGACCCGCCCCGACGGCCGTGACTCCACGCTCGCCGGCGAGGGCATCGTGCTCTACGCGCTCGTGCAGCGGGCGATCGACCGCGGCGTGGCCGTCCTCGGCCGCGCCCGGCAGCTCGACGCGGGCGTGCCGGCCGAGGAGTTCTTCGCCCGCTCGCCCGGCGTCGCCTGGAGCCGGCTCGCGGGCCCCGACGCGCCGTCCACCGAGCCCGGCCGGCACGCCGGCGTGTTCGGGGCGGAGGACCGGCTCGTGGCGGTGAACCGGCCGGCCGCCGAGGACGCCGCGCGGGTGCTGGCCGACGACCGCATCGACGGCCTGTTCCGCGGCCTCTCCTTCACCCGCATCTCCGGCACCGCCGGCCGGGCCGACAGCCTCGTGCAGGAGATCTGGCGGGCGTTCCTCATCGCGATGCTCGTGGCGCTCATCGCCGAGGGCATCCTCTGCCTGCCGCGACCGCGGCAGGCCAGGCCCGCGGCGGCGACTCCAGCCCGCGTGGAGGCCGCGGCATGAGCGACCTCTCGGCGCTGCGGTTTTTCACGACGCCGTGGACGTTCGGCCTGTCGTGCGCACTCGTCGCGGTGGCGGTCGCGGTCTCGCTCGTGGCCTGGCGGCGGAGCGGCTGGTCCGCCGGGCAGGGGCTGCTCGAACTCCTGCGGCTGGCGATCGTGGGGCTCGTGGCCACCCTGCTCAACCAGCCGGAGTGGGTGCAGGAGAAGCGGACCGAAGAGAAGCCGGTGATCGCGGTGCTGCACGACGCGTCGCGGAGCATGGACACCCGCGACGTGGTGGCGGCGGGCGCGGGCGGACCGCGGACGCGGCGGGAGGCCGTCGAGCCGGTCGTCGCCCCGGAGTTCTGGCAGCCGCTCGCGGCGCGGTTCGCGGTGGACGTGACGCCGGTGTCGCCGGCGCCGCCGGGATCGGGCACCGATCTCGCCGGCCCTCTGGCCGCGGCGGCCGAGCGGTTCGCCGGCCTGCGGGCGGTCGTGCTCCTGTCGGACGGCGACTGGACGGAGGGGGGGCCGCCGCTGGAGGCGGCGCAGAAGCTCCGGCTCGTGCAGGTGCCGGTGTTCGCGGTGGCCGCGGGCAGCCCCACGCGGCTCCCCGACCTCGACCTCACGAGCCTCGACTGCCCGACGGTGGGCGTGGCGGGCAAGCCGGTCCGCGTGCCCTTCACGATCCAGTCGTCGCTCCCCACCGAGCGGCTCGTGAACGTGCGGCTGGCGATCTCCTCCGGCGAGACGCTCGCCAAGGACGTCCGGCTCCCGGCGATGGGCACGGTCACCGACTGGTTCTTCTGGACCCCGCGCGAGACCGGCGACTACACGGTGACGGTGAAGGTGCCGCCGCAGGAGGGCGAGCTGCTCCCCGACAACAACGAACGGACGGCGCCGATCGCCGTGCGGATGGAGAAGCTCCGCGTGCTCGTCGTCGAGGGCATCCCGCGGTGGGAGTACCGCTACCTCCGCAACGCCCTGTCGCGGGATCCCGGCATCGAGGTCTCCTGCCTGCTCTTCCACCCCGGGCTTTCGAAGCGCGGCGGCGGCAACCGCGACTACATCCAGCAGTTTCCCACGGGCCTCGACGAGCTTTCGAAATACGACGTCGTGTTCATCGGCGACGTGGGCGTGGGCCCGGAGCAGCTCACCGAGGAGGACTGCCGGCTGCTCAAGGGGCTCGTCGAGTACCAGGCGAGCGGACTCGTGTTCATGCCCGGCTGGCGCGGGGAGCAGGCGTCGTTCGCAGGCACGCCGCTCGAGGACCTCTGCCCCGTGGTGATCGACGCCGCGCGGGCCGAGGGCTCGTCCACCGCGGTGCCGCGCAGGCTCGTGCTCACCGAGGGGGGGCAGAAGAGCCTGCTCACGAAGCTCGCCGACTCCGGCGCCGAGAACATCGCCGTCTGGGAGAGCCTGCCGGGCGTGCAGTGGTACGGGCCCGTCGTCCGCGCGAAGGCCGGCAGCGAGGTGCTCGCCGTGCACGAGGACGCGGGCAACGAGTACGGGCGGATCCCGCTGCTCGTCACGCGGACCTACGGCGCGGGCAAGGTGCTCTACATGGCCACCGACGGCGCGTGGCGGTGGCGGAAGGGGGTCGAGGACAAGTACCACTACCGCTTCTGGGGGCAGGTCGTCCGCTGGATGGCCTACC
>JBJTPA010000059.1:0-3522 GCA_046074885.1 Planctomycetaceae bacterium | reverse complement strand
TCGAGCTTTTGGATGATGTCGAGATACCGCTGCGGCGCGACGCGCTTGAGGTAATCCAGAAGCCGGCGACGGCGGCTCACCATCTTGAGCAGGCCGCGGCGGCTGGCGAAGTCTTTCGTGTGCTTCTTGAAGTGGCCCGTGAGGTCCGTGATCCGCCCCGTGAGGAGCGCGATCTGGATCTCGGCGGAGCCGGTGTCGGCGGTTCCCCGCCGGTGAGCACCGATCAACTCTTTCTTCCGGTCTTTCGTGAGCGTCATCAGCCGAAGAGCCGCCCATCCACGGGCGACGTCGATTGTGTGGAACGAGGTTTCTACCCGCGAGAGTGTAGCGGCCGGCGTGGGCTTTGCAACCCGTCAGGCTTTCCCGCGATTGCGGGAGCGGCCGGTGCCCTCGGGCGTGTGGACGACGTCCCAGGCCAGGCCCACCGTCTCCATCGCCCGGATGACCCAGTAGGTGGGATCGAACTCCCACCACTTGTGGCCGTGGGCGGCCATCCGCTGGTGGGCGTGGTGGTTGTTGTGCCACCCCTCGCCGAAGGCGAGCAGGCCGACCCACCAGAGGTTCGTCGAGTCGTCCGCGATGTCGTAGTTGCGGTAGCCCCACATGTGGGTCGCCGAGTTCACGAACCAGGTGACGTGAAACACGATCACCATCCGCACCGCGAGCCCCCAGACGAGCCACGAGATGCCCGTGAAGCGGTCATACAGCAGCCAGCCCGACGCGAGCAGCGCCGCGCCCGCGAGGACGTGCCAGAGCAGGAACGTCTTGTGGAGGAAGTGGACGGCGGGATCCTTGGCGAGGTCAGGCGCCCAGCGCTTCCGGTGCGCCGCGAGTTCCTCGGGCGTGTGCGACGGGAAGAGCCAGAGCATGTGGGCCCACAGGCCGCCGTCGCGCGGCGTGTGCGGGTCCCCCTCCTTGTCGCTGAAGACGTGGTGCTTGCGGTGGTTCGCCACCCAGTCGAGCGCCGAGCCCTCGCCGGAGATGCCGCCGAGGAACTCGAAGAAGAACCGCACGGGGGCGTAGGTCTTTAAGCTCCCGTGGGTCAGCAGCCGGTGGTAGCCGAGGCACACGCCGAGGCCGCCCGTGACCCAGTAGAGCACCAGGCAGATCGCGAGCCCGGACCACGTGAAGAAGAAGGGCGCCGCGAGCGCCGCCACGTGGATGCCGCCGATCCAGATCACGACCGGCCAGTCGAGGGCGGCCCAGCCCGCGCGGCGGCCGTCGCGCCGGGGCTCCGGCGCGGACGCCCGGAGAATGGCTTCCGCATCCGGTGCGGTCACATCCACCGCGTCGAGTTCGGATGGTTCGGCGAGGGCGTCGGCTGGGGTCATGGTGCTCGTTTCCTGGGTGTCGTCCCGGACTCCAGCGATACTGTGACGATTCTCGACCGCGCCGCCAGCGCGAGACCGGGGATTTCCCGTCACCGGCCCGTCAAAAACGCGTCAAAATCCGCCGCCGGGCTCGCCTTCGGCCTGTGACGCGCGTTCCACCGGACCGCCCGCCCCGGGAAGAATCGACATCAGCCAGGATCCCGGGCCCGACGAGGGCACATAGACCGCAGCGGCGGGCGCGACCAGCCACGCCAATCGCTCCGGCGGCACGATCCCCGCGGGGGGGTCGAGCAGCGGCCGCCCGGCGACGACCGCGAGCACGCCGCCGAGCCGCGCCGAGCCGGCCACCTCGATGCCCCGGCCATCGACGCGGATCGCGCATCCGGCCGCGTCGAACGCCCGCTCGTTCTCCGCAGCCGCCCCGACGTAGGCCGGCCCGACCCGGCAGCCCAGCGTCGAGACGAGCGACTCGAGCATCCGCCGATCGACGCGTCCGGCGCCGACGTCGCAGGCCACGTCCACCGTCGCGAGCCGCCCGCCGCGCCACTCGACCCCCCGGACCGCGACGTCCATCGTCCCGGAGACGCGGTTCACGTGGGTGGCCGTGCAGGCGGCGAGATCGACGGCCTCGATGCGGCCCGTCGCCGAACCGGACCAGGCCCCGCCCGAGAACGCGGCCGAGAGCCGGCCCCGGATCGTGGTCCCGCGGCCCGGCGACGGCCAGCCGCCGCCTCGGTCGAGAACGGCCGCGACGATCGCCCAGGGGATCGGCACGGAGCACGATGCATCGACCTCCAGTCGGCCGCCGTCGATCCCGCCCTCGTCGCTGCGCACGATCCGCGCCTCCTCCGCCGCGGCGTCGCGGCGCACGATGCGGACGGCCCGGCCCTCCCCCTTGACCACGCACTCGACGCGGACCGGTCCCAGCGGCCGTCGCTCGGCGCGGCCGTCGATGCCGGGCACGCTCCACGCGAAGTCGGCGACGTCCACGACGACGTCGCGGCGAAACCGCGTGCCGCGCCGCAGCCAGTCGTCCGCGAGCCCGGCCAGGAGGGCTGCGCCGGCCGGGTCGCAATCGAGCGCATCGACCGCGATCCGCACCTCGCCGGGCGACGTCTCCACCCGCACGGCCGGCGCGGCAAGCCCGGGCCGGCCGCCTGGAGCCGCGAGCGTGCAGCCCCGCGCCCGCACGACGCCGGGCAGCGGATGATCCACCGACGCGACGGCGAGCGGCTGGCCGACGGCCTGTTCCCACGCCACGCGGATCGCCTCGCGGTGGGCGACCGAGCGGCGGTGCACGGCCCACGCCACGATCGCGACGGATGGCAGGAGCACGCCCAGCACGAACGCGCTGCGGGCGAAGCGGACGCGGCGGGCGGAGCGGGGGACGAACATGCCTGCTTCCCTGCGTGCGACGGGGCCGTCCGTGGCCCGTTCAACTACTTGCTCCGGGCCAGGTCGTGGTACAGGTTCCAGCGGACCCGCATCTCCTCGACGCTGTCGCCCCCGAACTTGTCGACCAAGGCCGCGGCCACCTCGAAGGCGACGACGTTCTCGACGATCACGCTGCACGCGCTCACGGCGCAGACGTCGCTCCGCTCGTAGGCCGCCTCCTCGGGCCGCTTGCTCGCGAGGTTCACCGACTCGAGCGGCTTGCGGAGCGTGGCGATCGGCTTCATGGCCGCCTTCACGACGAGCGGCTGGCCGTTCGTGATCCCGGCCTCGAGGCCGCCGGCGTTGTTCGTGGGCCGCGTGAAGCCGAGTTGCGGGCCGCCGCGGACAGCGTCGTCGTACCGGATCGGATCGTGCACCTCCGAGCCGCGGCGGCGGGCCGCCTCGAAGCCCATGCCGATCTCGACGCCCTTGATCGCCTGCACGGCCATCACGGCCTGCGCCAGCCGGCCGTCGAGCTTTCGGTCCCATTGCGCGTGGGTGCCGAGGCCGATCGGCAGCCCGTCCACGCGGACCTCGACGATCCCACCGAGCGTGTCCCCCTCCTTGCCGACGGTGTCGATGAGGGCCGTGACCTCGGGATCCTTGTCCGGGTGGAGCGAGTAGACCGCGCTCGAGTCGCGGATCCCGAGAGTTCCGGGAGCGAGCCCGCGCGGCCGCCGAGGACGACATACGACTATAGTGCTTTTTTCATATAGTTAATATTATTGCTGTGGCTTATGCGATGCATTATATTTAT